>NZ_JBQDBE010000011.1:0-122702 GCF_052090685.1 Gulosibacter sp.
AGGGACTCGAACCCCCAACCTTCTGATCCGTAGTCAGATGCTCTATCCATTGAGCCACAGGCGCAGGCCGCCGTGTTGGCGACTGAGCAAGCATAGCCCGTTGGATTTGGAATCGCAAACCGAGCACAGCGGCGAAGGCCGGTTCGGAATCGAACTTGCCCAACGCGCCTATGGTAGGAGGGTGACTGTTAACGATCCTGGGTATTCCGCCACCGGATCAACATGGATTGGCCACCGTCGGGGTACGGGCGCCTATATCCGCATCCAGGTGGCCATGATGCTCGCTGGGATCGCAACATTCGCGCAGCTCTACGCGCCGCAAGCGCTACTGCCACAGATCTCCGAGGCGTTCAGCGTGAGTGTTGCCGACTCCTCACTCATGATTTCGATGGGCACCGGTGGTCTCGCTATCGCTGTCGTGCCGTGGTCACTCGTCGCCGACCGAATCGGCCGAAAGCGAACCATCTCGATTGCTGTGGTCGCGGCAACCGTGCTCGGGTTGTTCTCGACCATGATGCCCACATTCGAGCTCACCCTCTTGGTTCGCTTCCTTGAAGGCATGGCACTCGGTGGCGTACCGGCCGTCGCGATGGCGTATATCAATGAAGAAATACACAAGTCGGATGCGGCGGCTGCGGGTGGCACGTTCGTGGCCGGCAATACGATTGGTGGGCTTTCAGGTCGCATCATCAGCGGCCCCGTTGGCGAGTGGACCGGTTCGTGGGAAATTGGCTTCCTTGCCGTCGCAGCGCTATCGATCATCGCATCCATTCTCTTTATGGCGCTTACCCCGTCTCCGCACGGCTTTATGCCCCTCGGCCCGGCGGCCGGGAGCGTGTGGCAGTCGGTGCAGTTCACGATTACGAACTCGTGGCGACATCTCAAAAATCCGGTGCTGCTCGCGCTTTATTCGCAGCCGTTCCTCTTGATGGGTGGCTTTGTCGCGGTGTATAACTATCTCGGCTACCACCTCACCGAGGAGCCTTTCCTTCTCCCCGTGTGGGTTTCATCATTCGTGTTCTTGGCCTATCTCGCGGGCACGTTCACCTCGCCAATCGCCGGCCGTCTCGGTGGGAAGTTCGGCCGGAAGCGCGTCATGCTGATCTTCCAAGTCATCACCGCAGTCGGTTTAGGCGTCATGATGTTCCCCAACCTCATTGCCGTAATTGCGGGACTCATCGTGTTTACGGCGGCGTTCTTCGGTTCGCATGCGATTGGTTCGGGATGGGCCGGCGCCTACCCGAAGTTCGGCCGGGCGCAGTCCACCGCGTTGTACAACCTTTGCTACTACATCGGCTCGAGCGTGCTCGGATACGTCGGCGGCCTGTTCTTCCAGCAATGGGGATGGGGCGCACTGATCGCGTTGGTCGCAGCGCTCTACCTGATCGCATTCGTGGTCGCGGCCCTCGTGCTCCCCGGCCAAAATCAGTCGCCGCGAAGTAGCGCCTGAGCAATCGCCAAGGTCACCCGCACCTTCTGAAGAAGTGCCACGAGAAGACATTCTTCGGGCGTGTCGTCGCGTGTCGCACCAATCCGTGGCACTTTTTCAGAGCGGTGATTTCGGTAGGAGACTGTAACCCTGGAAAGAGCGCCCCGGGAACGACCACCCGGAAAGCACCAGACTAGGTTCCTTACTCGATCGGGCGCAGTTGGCTTTCGTCCATTGGGAAGGGGACGCTGAAGAATACTGGTGTGGCGGTCATGTCGCCCCAGTCTTCTTGCTTGAGTGCGATCGACTTCGTGGACACTTCGGTGATGCGCACGCGGTGCCAGCGGCCATCGTCACGCTTCAACTCGTATTTGTCCGCAAGGTAGCCGATCCCGAGCTCTTCGAGGAACTCCTCGCCGGCAAGCCAGTCCACTTCACTGGTGCGATCGCGGCCGAGCAAATCGATGACAACGAAGCCCTCGCCTTCTGGGCGCAGCCATCCCAACAACTCGCCGTCCAGACCTCTGCGATGCGCTATCCACTCATCCATAGACTCGACACTAACGGCCCGCCCGCGAACGCGTGACCGCAGCCGAATTCGGCGAACAGGCAATCTAGGAGAACGAAACCCCCAACTTCTGCAGTACTGCAAGGAAGTCGGGGGTATTCAGCTGGCGGACACGGAGGGATTTGAACCCTCGGTCCCCAAATTGAGGACTCCACCTTAGCAGGGTGGTGCACTAGGCCTGACTATGCGACGTGTCCAGACTCGGCAAGTGTACACGGAATTTGCGTCGCCTTCAGCCGCCCGCAATTACCGAAGCTAGAACAGTCCTGCGGAAGCATTCGAGCAAGACTCGTTATCAGCAGTCTGGCCGTCGAGCTCCGGCGCGGTACTCGGTGTCGTCGTTGGTGCCACATCGCCGTTATCAGTTGACGGCGCTTCATCCTCTGCGGTCGCCTCCGGGCTCTCCGGCGTTCCTGGACCCTGTGTCTCACCCGGAGTCTCGGGCGCTTCCGTCTCATCCGCGCCAAAGTTCAATGGCTCGTCGTTCTCGATCATTTCCCACATTTGCTCAGCTTCGGGATAGGCAGGCTCGACCCGTCCTGGCGACCACGAGGAATCCACAACGGGCAACCGCACGAACGCGAACTGATCAAGCGGGACGCTGGCCAGGGCATAGGCGAGGCTCGCGAGCGTATCCACGTTATTGAGGTTGCTCGAAAGCAACATGTTCTGCGTCGCCGCACGTGCGAGGCCGTAAACCTTGGTGGGGTTGGTTAGCGTCTCGTTGCTCTTCACCGTTCGCATCAGCGCCGAGAGGAAGACCTGCTGGTTTTGGATGCGGGCAAGGTCAGAACCATCCCCGACACCGTGTCGAGTACGCAAGAACTTGAGCGCCTCTTCACCCTGCAGCGAGTGGTAGCCGGCATCGAGGTAGAGATCGGAATAGGTGTCGTTGATGGGCTGCTCAACACACACTTCCACGCCACCAACCGCGTTCGACATTTCAATGACGCCGTTGAATTCGATCATCGCGGCGTACTGAATGTCGATACCGCTCATGTCCTCAACGGTGGACACCACGCAGTTCACGCCACCGTCATCGAGAATGGAGTTGATCATCACCCCTTCTCGCGCATCGTAAGTCACGCCATCGTCACCGCTGCACTGCGGGCGATCCACAAGCGTGTCACGTGGGATCGAAACCACCGTCGCATTCGAGTGGTCTTCCGAGAGATGGAAGAGCATGTTGACGTCATTGAGGACGCTCGTGGATGCGCCAGCCTGGATATTGCCGTCTTCATCGGCGCGCGAGTCGCTGCCGACCAGCAGGATGTTTACTCCGCCTTCGAAAATGTCGTCACTTTCGGGGGAATTATTGGCGAGATCAAAGGTCTGCACGCCGGACTGGAGGTTGGCGTACACGATGCCGCCGAAGGTGAGCACTGACACCAGGACTACGCCCAGCGCCATCGCGATGCCCTTACCGATCGACTTCGCCGCATTCGTGGTTGGCAGCCGGCCGTGTCGAGCCTCAGTACCACCAATGCGCACTCGCGATGCATTCGCGTTAGCGGTTCGACGTGACAAGAAGAGTCCTCAGGTTGATTTGAACGGTAGCGCCTAAGCACTTCGCGGAGGGCGTGGGATTCGAACCCACGGGACATTGCTGCCCACTGGTTTTCAAGACCAGCTCCATCGGCCGCTCGGACAGCCCTCCTGACCAAGCAACGATTCTATAACGAACCAACTTGGACCCGCCCAATAGTAGCGAACAAGTTTCGGAACCCCGAGATTCTTGTCAGATTCAACCTGGACGACCCTAGTGTAAGCGATATCGAGCGGATTTTTGTTGCCCCAAACCAGCGGGCACCGCTCATTCCTACCGCCCTAACCAGAAATATTGGCGAGTGCCTTGGCGAGTCCGTCGTGGTAGAAATCACCCGCGAGCACGTTCCCCGCATCAATCACTTCCTGCGGCGCGTTCCCCATCACAACCCCCTGGCCACCACCTGCGGCCGCCCATTCGAGCATCTCAATATCGTTGCGGCCATCCCCGGCAACAAAGACATTCTTCGGATCAATGCCGTGTTCTTGACGCACTCGTTCAAGTGCGGTGCCCTTATTCACGCCATCGGGTGCAATATCGAGCCACGCGGTCCATCCCACCGAATAGCTCACCGAGTGCAGGCCCGACTTCTCGACGTGCTCGAGAAACTCCTCGATGGTTTGGTCCGGTGAGACGACCACCAGGCGTGTCACGGGCACTGCCGCGAGTTCTTCAAACGGCACTTCGATTCCCTGCGCTTCGAAGGTGCCCTCCGGGAAGCGCCCGGAGAATCGATACACCCCATCCTCACCCTCGACGGCAAACCGCGCGTTCTGCAACACGCCCTTGAGCGCCTGCAGCGCATCCGTGGGGTCGAAGGTCTCGACCCAGCGAGCCGAATAGCCACGTGCGTCGGATGCATCCTGAGCGAGCGTCATCGCACCGTTTGCCGACACGACGAATTCGGGTTCGATTCCGAGTCGCTCGCGTACCGGCAGCGTGTCACGAGCGGAACGGCCCGTCGCGAGCATGACCTCATGACCGGCTGCGACCAACCGATCGATCTCTTGGTGCGTCGCGTCAGGGATCTCCCCGTCCACATCCAAAATGGTGCCATCGATGTCGAGGGCAATGAGCATGCGATCAGTGGTCATGAGTGATCTATTCCTTCGGCTGCAACACTTCTTGACCGCCCAGGTACGGTCGGAGGGCTTCTGGCACCAGCACCGAGCCGTCGGCCTGCTGGTGAGTCTCGAGCACGGCCACAATCCAACGCGTCGTCGCGATCGTACCGTTGAGCGTGGCAACCGGTGCGGCCTTGCCATCTTCGCCACGCGCGCGGACGCTCAAGCGACGTGCCTGGTAGGTCGTGCAGTTGGATGTGGAGGTCAGCTCGCGGTACGCATCCTGCGTCGGGATCCACGCTTCAATATCGAATTTGCGTGCGGCCGAAGAACCGAGGTCACCCGCGGCAGTGTCAATCACGCGGTAGTGGAGCCCCAGGGCGGCCATCATTTCCTCTTGCCAGGCAAGGAGCCGCTCGTGCTCCGCATCCGCCTCCGCCGGGTTCGCGTACACAAACATCTCAACCTTGTTGAACTGGTGGGTGCGAATAATCCCGCGTGTGTCCTTCCCTGCGGACCCCGCCTCGCGGCGATAGCACGTCGACCAGCCCACATAGCGCAGCGGCGAATCGACGTCGATGATTTCGTCGGCATGGTAGCCCGCGAGCGCGACCTCACTAGTTCCGGTGAGGAAGAGGTCATCAGCGGGCAAGTGGTACACCTCGTCGGCATGCTCGCCGAGGAATCCGGTGCCCCGCATCACCTCGGGCTTCACGAGCGTCGGCGGGGTCAGCATCACAAAGCCATTCGAAATCGCCTTGTTCAGCCCGAGCTGCATGATTGCCAGTTCCAGCTGCGCCCCAATGCCGCGCAAGAAGCTGAAGCGTGCGCCGGAGACCTTCGCACCACGAGTCATGTCGATCGCACCGAGTAACTCGCCAATTTCCAGGTGGTCGCGGGGTGCAAACTCGAACTCCGGCTTCACGCCCTCGTGCCGCAGCACGGAGAAGTCATCTTCACCACCCGCGGGGACGCCATCGATCACAATGTTTTCAATGACCCGCACGGCTTCGTAGAAGGCTTCGTCGGCGTCATTTGCCGCCGCTTGTGCCTCCTTTACCTGGTTCGAAAGCTCCTGGACCGCAGCAAGCAGCGCCGGGCGTTCCTCTTTCGAAGCTTTGCCGATATCTTTCGACTTCGTCTTCTGCTCGGCGCGCAGTGACTCAAAATGCTGCAGTGCTTCGCGTCGGGCAAGGTCGGCAGCTACGGCAGCATCGACCGTCGCCGGGTCATTGCCGCGCGCCTCCTGGGAGCGCTTAACGAGGTCGGGCTGGTCACGGAGAAGTTGAACGTCGATCACACCGACATGGTAGCCGCCAGGCTCGACGCATTCTCTCGACATAAGATGCGGATATGTCGCAACGCGCCGCAATTATCGTCAATCCGTCCAAGCTCGACCTCGAAGAATTGCGTACCGCGCTCCCCAGTATCGAGTCCAGCCACGGCTGGGAACCCACCCTCGTCATCGAGACCACACCGGAGGATGCTGGCTACGGCCAAGCGCGCGAGGCTCTCGAGCAGGGAGTGGATCTGGTGATTGCAGCGGGCGGCGACGGCACGGTTCGCCTCGTGATCGCGGCGCTGGCGAATACCGACACGCCCCTCGGCATTCTGCCCGCAGGCACCGGCAATCTGCTCGCCCGCAACCTCGATATCGAGCCGCTCGATCGACGCGAAGCGCTCGATGTGGCATTCGCGGGCGAAGACCGCCGAATCGACCTCGCCCAAGCAGAGGTCGAGCGTCCCGAAGGTGACAAGGAGTCGTACATTTTTGCCGTGATCGCCGGGATCGGTCTCGACGCCGGCATGATCGAGCACACCGACGACGACCTCAAAAAGAAAATCGGCTGGCCCGCCTATATCGGCGGCATCGCCAAATGGATGATCGGTAGCGGCGCCTTCCGCGCCCGATACCGAGTCGGCGAGGATCGCACCTGGGGTACCCGCGCATCCACCATCATGGTGGGCAACTGTGGGCTGCTCACTGGCGGGATCAGGCTGCTGCCCGAGGCCAAGCTGGATGACGGGGTCCTGGACATGGTCATCATGCGGCCCCGTGGTCCCATCGGTTGGGCGATGGTCGGTGCGGGAGTGGTGGCTCGTGGGCTCGCGAAGCAGTTGGGGGCTTCCGGACGCCGGCCGCGCGAGGCGGGCGAGCGGAAGATGCGCGTGCTGAACTACTACCAGAACGGCGAATTCACCTTCCGCGTGGACTCAAAACCGGAATCCTTCGAGCTCGACGGGGATGCCGCCGGCGAGATCGTGGCGGCACACGTGAGTGTGCTGTCGGATGCGGTTACGGTGCGGGTACCGCGCTGAGCAGCGGGTACGGCGTCAACCGCCGGGGTATCCGCCAACCGCATGCCACAGCCCGGCCGCCCTACCGCACGAGCCCCTTCAGCCAGTCGGCAGCTTCCGCATAGTTGTCGTCGGAATAGGCCGGGTCCACCGAAACCGGTGACTGCACCGCCCGCGGGTAGGAGCCGAGGAACCGCACCGAGGGGCTGTATCTGCGGAGGCCGAGCAGCGCATCCGAAACCCTCGAGTCTTCAAGGTGACCGTCGAGGTCGATGACGAAGCGATAGCGGCCAGGATGCTCGGGGATGGGCCGCGAGGTAATCATCGACAAGTTGATGCCGCGCGCCGCGAACTGCTCAAGCATCGACAGCAGCCCGCCCGGGCGCTCATCGGGCAGGGTCACGATCAGCGAGGTTTTATCGCTGCCGGTGCGCGGCGGCAAATCGGTTCGCGTGGTCACCAGCAGGAATCGCGTGCGAGCAATCGCGCTGTCCTGTACATCTTCGGCGACGATGTCCACATCGAAGTGATCGCGAATCGTCGGCGGGGTGATCGCAGCATCCGCAACCTCATCCTCGTCGAAGAGCATCCGCGCACTCGCAACGTTTGAGGAGGCCTGCACGAAGAGGTGGTCCGGCAAGGTCCGGTGCAGCCAGCGGCGGCTCTGCCCATACGCGACCGGATGAGCGGCGACTGTCTCAATGTCCTTGAGCCCGATGCCCGGCCGCACCGCGAGCACGAAACGAATCGGCACGATGTACTCGCCAATGATCCGCAGCCCATCCATGGTGGCCAATGCATCCTGTGATGCCGTCACCCCTCCCTCCACCGAATTTTCAATCGCGACCATGGCCGCGAATGACTTGCCGGACTGCACATCCATGAGCGCTTCGAGCACATTCGTCACGGGCTTCCAAACCTTGCCCTGCGCCTCCGGCGCGAGCTTCAACGCCGCCTCGGTGAAGGTTCCCGCGGGTCCCAAAAAAGAGATCGTGTTGGATGCGTCGGGTCGCGTTTCGGTATCGCTCATGCGCTCCAGCCTAATTGCGGATTAGCCAGCCAGCGTTCAATGAAATTTGTGACAATTGAGGCATGCATGAACGAGCAGGCACAGTGGCCAGTCCCCAAGACCTTATTGATGTCGACCAGCTCATCGGTGCGTATTACCGCAACGTACCCGACGTGAGCGACCCGGCACAGCGAGTCGCGTTTGGCACTTCGGGGCACCGTGGCTCCAGCTTCAAGAGCTCGTTCACTGAATCACACATCAAGGCCATCACGCAGGCCATTTGCGAATACCGCGCAAGCAAGAAGATCACCGGCCCGCTGTTCATCGGTCGCGACACCCATGCACTGAGTGACCCGGCCGAGAAATCGGCACTCGATGTCCTCGCCGGCAATGGCGTGAAGGTTCGTGCCGATTCGCGCGGTTCCTGGGTGCCGACTCCGGCGCTGTCGCGCGCGATCATTTCGTACAACGCAAACCGCGACAATACCGAACTGGCCGACGGCATCATCATCACCCCGAGCCACAATCCGCCACAGGACGGCGGCTTCAAATACAACCCGCCGCACGGTGGACCCGCAGACTCCGATGCGACCTCCTGGATCGAGAACCGCGCCAATGAGCTCATCGCCGCCGGTCTGCAGGATGTCAAGGAAATGAATTCGGATGGTCGGGTCGGGTTCTATGACTTCCGCGAAGCGTATGTGCACGACCTCGCAAAGGTCATCGATTTCGAAGCGATCCAGCGCGCCGGTGTGCGCATCGGTGCGGACCCACTCGGCGGTTCGAGCGTCGAATACTGGCAGGCGATTGCCGACCAGTACGGAATCGACCTCACCGTGGTCAATCCGAAGGTAGACCCCCGTTGGCCCTTCATGACGCTCGACTGGGACGGCAAGATCCGCATGGATCCCTCCTCCCCCGCCGCGATGGCTTCGGTGCTCGCATTCAAGGATGACTACGACATTCTGACCGGCAATGACGCCGACGCCGACCGCCACGGCATCGTCACCCCGACCAGCGGCCTGATGAACCCGAACCACTACCTCGCCGTAGCGATTGAGTACCTTGCGACCAACCGACCGAAATGGTCGAAGAGCGCGGGGATCGGGAAGACGCTTGTGTCGAGCTCGATGATTGACCGCGTGGTGCATTCCCTCGAACGCAAACTCGTGGAAGTACCGGTGGGCTTTAAGTGGTTCGTTCCCGGGCTCACCGACGGCTCGATTCTCTTCGGTGGCGAGGAATCCGCAGGTGCCGCCTTCCAGCAGTTCGATGGGAAGACCTGGACCACCGATAAGGATGGCATCCTGCTCGCGCTGCTCGCGGCAGAGATCCTCGCGGTCACCGGAAAGACGCCGGCGCAGCGCTATCAGGAACTCACCGAAACCTTCGGTAACCCGGCCTATCAGCGAGTGGATGCGCCAGCGACGCCCGAGCAAAAAGCCATCTTGAAGAAGCTCTCCGGGAAGAGCATCACCGCCACCGAGCTTGCCGGTGAGCCGATTCTCGCGAAGCTCTCCGAGGCGCCGGGTAATGGCGCCGCAATCGGCGGCGTCAAGGTCGTCACCGAAAACTGCTGGTTCGCGGCACGCCCCTCCGGCACCGAAGACGTGTACAAGATCTACGCGGAGTCCTTCAAGGGCCCGGACCACCTCGCCCAGGTGCAAACCGAAGCCAAAGCGATCGTCGATGCGGCGCTGAACGGCGCATAGCCGGGCGGGGAGCAGCAAGCGTTGACCACTCTGCGAGACAGGCACGCGCTCATCGACCCTCTTGCAGGTTGCCGATTACCGGTTGCCGGGTAGCGCGGATCTTTCGCTACCCGGCGTGGTCTTGTGGGCGGCACTACTTGGCGCTAGCCGACGGGTTCGACTTCCGGTTGTGGTTCGGATGCGGTGTCGCCGCTGGTGTCGATGCCGTCGCTGAACTCGAGTGTGAAGCTTGCCCCTGAGCCGTTCTCGCAGGTGGCTCCGGTTTCGAAGTTGATTGAGCAGGTGTAGTCGCCCGCGCTCACTTCTTCGTCGTATTCGACCACGTCGCTGCTGCCCAAGTTGCTGGAAAGGCAGGGCCACACAACGCCCTCTTCGTTCACCCCGACCGCGACACCGGAGTTGCCCCCGGTGGTGCATGCTTCGTCAGGCGTGCTGAAGTTTTGTTGCAAGATCTGGCAGGTCGCTCCGCCCTCCGGCGTGATCTGACAGCGGAGGTTCCCCGATCGCGATTGGAAGGTCACGGGATCAAAGTCCGCGACCTGCGTCTCCGGCGCTTGTGACTGCGTTTCTTCACCGTTGCCGTCTGGATCCTCTTGCTGACCGCCATCGGGGTTTTCCTCTTGCGGCTGCTGCGACGCAGATTCCTCAGCGACAGGGTTGTCCTCGCCACCGAAAAGTCCGCTAATCACGAAGGCACCAACAATCACGACGACCGCGACAACTGCTGCAATCAGGATGGTGCGCAGGCCCTTCTTCTTTTCGGCTGATTCATTGTCCGACCCACCGCCCGTGCCACCCGAGCCAGCACCGTAGCCGCCGCCAGCCCCGCCGCCGTGTCCGCTGGAAACGCCAGCACCGGCTGCGCCAGCTGCAGTTTCTGTGCCAGCTCCCATTGCGGCGGCTCCTGCGCCTGAGCCGGCACCGGCATATCCGGCGCCGGTGGTTGCCGCTGGACGGCCGGAACCTTCATCCAGCTCGGTACCGAAGGGCCAGAATCCCTCGTCCTGATCTGCCGCTGACTGCGATTGCTGCGGTTGCTGACGCTGTGTCCCAGGCTGCGAACCGCGCTGCACGTCCATTGGTGTGGTGGCATCGCTTACGAATGGTGAGGCAAGCGGTTGGTCTTGGTCGAAGGATGCCGGTTGGCCTTGCTCCGTATTGGGCTGTTGGCTACCGGATTGCTGCCATCCGAATAGGTCGGCGCCCTGCTGGTCAGCACCAGGCTGGTCCGCACCGGGCTGGTTCGTGCCATGCTGGCCAGTGCCGCGCTGATCGCTGCCCTGCTGACCGACGCCCCGCTGATTTTGGCCCGGTTGGCCCGGCAGGTTGATGCCGCCCCGGTTGTCTTCAGAGTTGGTAAAGATTGGTGGCAGTTGCGGCATTGACTGCTGCTGGCTGGGTTGAGGAGCGGCGGGCGTTGTGCCATAAAATTCCGCGGCACGCTGTTGCGCCTGACGTTCGGCCTCGGTGCGTGGAGCAGCCTGCGGGTCGGCGGGGTCAACCTGCTCTTCCGCAGCAAAACCATCGGGCGCGAAACTTGCATCACCGGGGCGTTGTGTTGGTTGCTGCTCCCCGGCGCCCCTGCCTGCGACCGGCATCATGCCGGTCTGATCAAAGCCATCCGACACAATCGGTTTGTCCGCCGGGTCATTTTGGAGCCCATTGATCAGCTGCGTAAACGTTGCGTCGTCGTCGTATACGTCAGACTCGCTGCTCTTCGACTGCGGGGACCTCTGCTCCGGACCTGCCTGCGACGCCTGATCCGGAACGGGTAACCACGGCATGCTCGAGTCTTGTTGCTGTTGCTGTTGCTGTTGCTGTTGCTGTTGCGCAGCTTGTTCCCGCTGTGCCTGTTCGCGTTGAGCTTGCTCACGCTGAACCCGCTCGCGGTATTCGCGGTCACGAGCGAGCTGCTCTTGCTTCGCCTGCTCTTGGGCGGCCTGTTGCTCACGGACTGCCTGCACCTGACGAGCGCGCTCTTCCGCAGCGCGTTGCTCGCGTTCAGTTTGCTCCCGCTGGATGCGTTCGCGCTCAGCCTGCTCGCGCGCGGCCTGGTCTTGTGCGGCACGCTGCTGCTCAGCCTGCGCCCGCACCGCCTGTTCCTGCGCGGCACGTTCCTGCGCGGCCTGCTGCTCGCGTGCAGCCTGCTCCTGCCGAGCTCGCTCTTGCTGAGCCCGTTCTTGCTCGGCACGCTCCCGAGCCGCAGCATCCTGCGAAGCGCCTCGCTGTGCATCCTGCTCACCGAAGCCTTGCTGGTCTCCAAACTGCTGACCCGAAAAGGGCGAGCGCGCGGGAGCAGAAGGGCCCTGCGAAGGCTGCTCCGGCATCGGGGCTGGCCGCGCCGCATCCTCGTCACGGCGCTGCGGAAACAGTGGCGGAACCGATGGTGGTGTTGGTGGCGTCGAGCGCCCGTTCAGATCCGGTTCAAATCGACGACGAGAACGTCGTGGCGGCAATGGCGGCTGCGGGCCGGAGCCGTCCTGATCATCCGCGATCGCCGACTTCGGTCGGTAGCGGCTGAAGAAATCATCCTCGAACTCTCCGGTGTCTCCAGTAGCCCCGACATCCCACGGGTCGGGCTTCCCGCCACCGGGACGATGCGGTACCGCATTGCGGTCAGCGGAGGATTGCGCACCAGATTGCTCGTGCAGACGGGTTCCGCATTCGCCACAAAAGCGCTGCGAAGGCAAGGTTGCTGCTCCGCACTGGGGACATTTCGTCATGCTCACCACTTCCTTGAGTGCCGCGATCGGGCGGTTTTCGCAAGAATCGCCGACCAGGTTGTCCACAAATTTACCTGTCTCCACGAAGGATTGCCCGACCGCACGCCAAGATTGAGCGCGCGAGGCCTTGATTCCGAATAAATCTCGGGAAAAGTACGGATTCAATCTCTAGCGTTGCCGCATGTCTGAAGCAACCGCATCCGAAACCACCCAAGCCGAGTACAGCTACTCAAAAGACCCCACGAATAACCGATACGTCGTCCACTACGACGATGAGATCGTCGGGTTTTGCTCCTACCGCGAGCTCGGCGACGGTGTGCATTTCGATCACACCGTTGTCGATCAGGCCCACCAGGGCACGGGCATCGCCTCGAAACTGGTCCGCTTTGCGCTCGATGACTTCGGCCGAACCAGTCAGCTCCCGGTCATTGCCGACTGCTCCTACGTGCAAAAGTGGCTCACGAACCATCCCGAGTATGTGCACCTCAC
The DNA here is from genome assembly GCF_052090685.1 of Gulosibacter sp. NCBI lineage: Bacteria > Bacillati > Actinomycetota > Actinomycetes > Micrococcales > Microbacteriaceae > Gulosibacter > Gulosibacter sp. Next base: position 12,839 of record NZ_JBQDBE010000011.1, read on the forward strand.
CTCACGCCGACCGGATGAGCTGCCCTAGACCGTGCCTGAGCCATGAGATCAAGGATCGCGTCCTCACAAATCTCTCATTGATCAGGCCGTTTCCCTCACAAACTTCTAATTCTCAATGAATAGGTTAAAGGCATGACGAAATCACTACGACGCACCGCAATTACCGCCCTCGCCGCACCCGCCGTGCTTTTCGCGCTGGTCGCGTGCGCCGGCACTGATGTCTCGGCACCGGAGGCCCCCGTAACAGAAGAGCAGAATGCTCCGGCCGAAACGAGCGGCCCCGGCAACGCTTCGCAGCAGGACGATGACACCGCCACCCAACCCTCGGACGACGCAACCCAGCAGGATGATGGTCAGCAGGGATCTGCAGACGCAGCCGAATATGCCACCGCGATCGCTGCCGCCGAAGAGCTGATCGGCAACGGCGGCATTGCCATCGACCTTGACCGTGAAGATGACGGCGATAAGCAGTTCAGCATCGATGTCGCCGAGGGTACGACCCTGCACGAAGTTGATGTAGCCCCTGACGGCACCGCCACCCTCGACGAGACCGAACAGCGCGAAGTGGACGGCGATGACCAGCGTGAAATCGACACTGCTGAGGTCACCATGATCGAAGCGATCGAGGCCGCCCTCGCTCACCAGCCGGGCACTATCGACGACGTCGACCTCGAAACCGAGAACGGAACCGTCGTCTGGTCAGTCGACTACGACGATGACCGCGACCTCAACGTGGATGCGGTTACCGGTGAAGTCACCGAGGACTCGGACGACGATGACGACTCAGACGACTAATACCGTCGAGGCCTCCCATCGCGCCCAATGACGAGGACACGCATGACGAGACCACCTCTGACGAGACCTCGAATGACGAGCACCCCGCACTACTAGGGAACGCGATAGGTCCACTCACGGCTCGCGAACTTGCTTTCAGCCAGTTCGCGAGCCTTCGTCATTTCCGCCTCAGTTACTTCATCGGGGGTGCCGCCGTGGCGCTCGACAAAGGTCGCAATCAGGCTGTCGATGATCTCTGCGCGCGGCATACCAGTTTGTGTGCGCAAGGGAGACACCCGCTTCTTCGCCGATTTCGTGCCCTTATCGCTCATCTTCTCGCGACCGATGCGCAGCACCCGCACCATCCGTTCCGCGTCGATGTCGTAGGACAGCGTGGCGTGATGCAGCACGGCACCCGAACCGAGTCGCTTCTGTGCGGCACCGCCAATCTTGCCCTTGGGCGAGGTGATGTCATTAAGCGGTTCATAGACCGCTTCAATGCCGAGCGTGTTCAAGCCCTCAAGCACCCACTCGTCGAGGTACGCGTATGACTCCGCGAAACTCATCCCCGACACCAGTTCAGAGGGGACATAGAGCGAATAGGTCACGACCGATTCCGATTCCATGAACATCGCGCCACCGCCCGAGATTCGGCGAATCACCTGCACCTTTTCGCGCTCGGCTTCAGCCATATCGATCTCATTCTTGACCGATTGGAAGGAGCCGATGATCGCCGCATCCTCGTTCCACTCCCAAATCCGCAGAGTCGGGCCGCGGCGTCCGGCTCCCACCTCTTCGGTCAATACCTCGTCGAGCGCGACGTGCACGCGTGGGGCAAGGGGGCCTGGATGCAGGATCTGCCAGTCGTAGTCGCGCCAGTCGCGAGCGCCGGTAATCGCGCGTCGCACCACCACAGCGACCGACTCTGGGCTAAAGCCCAGCAGCTGCGCCTCCTCGGGCAGCGCCTCCCGAACTCGGCGGGTGATGTCTTCGGCCGTGGAACTCGTCGCCATCCCCTCGAGACCGGCGTTGAGCGCATCCAAGGCTTCATCGGGTTCGAGGAAAAAGTCTCCCGCGAGCCGTACATTCGCCAGCGCGTCTTCAACGACGTCGAAGTCGATCACCACGAGTTTGCCGCCGGGCACCTTGTATTCGCCGTGCAAACGCTCTGTGTCCTGCATAGTGCCTTTCTTAGTCCTTGTCCTCGGCGCGGGGGCTCGAGCCCGGTGCCTCAAAATGCCAGCGCAGCCAGTCGACGAGCTGTGCGGTGACGGCGTCGCGATTGAGTTCGTTATAGATCTCATGCCGTGCCTCGGGATAGATCCGCAGCGTGACGTCCTGCATCCGCGTAATGTGCTTCAGGGACCAGGCCAGTGCCTTCGGTCCGCGAGTGCCGAAGCCGATCACATCCTCAGTGCCGGCAAGGATGAGGATGGGTACCCGAGCATCCCGACCGCGCCGCGGAGCGGGTGGCACGGTGAGTAGCTGCAGCGCACCCAGCGGGGTCCACACCGAAGAGTCGGCGATATCGAAGCCGTAGGGATCGTCGATCATCGCCTGAACTTCGTCGACGTCGCGGCTGATCCAGCTCATCCCGTGTCCGTCACCGGCCCACTTCGCGTTGTAATCGCCGGGGTTCACGAACCCCGGAAGCGCGAGCGTGGTGCCGGTCCAGACAATGCCGTCGAAAATATCCGGCTCGTTCCAGAACAGTTGCTGCCCGAGCAGCGAACCCCAGGAATGGCCAGCCTCAATCAGCGGTAGGCCGGGATAGCGGGCACGCGTCCAGCGCACGGTTTCGCGCAGCGCTCGCCGGGCTGCGGGCATCCCGTTCGGACCGAGGTTGCTGAGTCCCCATTTGGCCACGCCGGTGCGGCCGTGACCCAGGAGGTCCGGTGCCACAACCGCGTAGCCGGCACGGTTCAAAGCGTTGGCGAGCCGCTGGTAGCGCCGGGCGTGGTCGCCCGCGCCGTGGGAGATGTGCACGATCCCCCTTGGGGAGCGGCCAGCCACCCACTCGTAGACGTGCACGTCCACACCTTCGATGCGCAGGATGTGTTCGGCATAGTCCACCGCAAACCCGTCGTCTGAGGTGTCCATGCCCGGTGTATAAAACCGATCGGAGACCGGCATTGCTACTGTGCCGCCTGCCAGCGGGCTTCGATGACCTCGGTGAATGCCCGCGTGATCAGGTCCACTTCTTCACGGCTCACGATGAACGGCGGGGCGAGGCGAATCGTCTTGGCGCGAGTGTCCTTCGCAAGCACGCCCTTTTCAAGCATGTCCACGCAGACATCCTTCGCGGTGCCAATCTTCGGGTCAATGTCGACGCCTGCCCAGAGGCCAGCGCCGCGTACCTCCGTCACGCCGCGACCGATGAGCGCGCGCAGCGGCTCGAAGAGTGCGGCGTGCAATTCCTGGCTGTTCTTCTGCCACTGGCCGGTAGCGAGCTCATCAACCACGGCCTTGCCAATGGCTGCGGCGAGTGGGTTCCCGCCGAAAGTCGACCCGTGCGTGCCCGGCTCGAGCACCCCGAGGACATCCCGGTTACCGATCACTGCCGACACCGGCAAAATACCGCCGCCGAGCGCCTTCGCGACCGTAATAAGGTCCGGCTCGATCCCCTCCGCCTGGAAACGGAACGTGGTGCCGGTACGGCCGAGACCGGTCTGCACCTCGTCGAGAATGAGCAGCACATTGTGCTCGCTGGTGAGCTCGCGCACCTGCTTGAGGTAGCCCTCGTCCGGCACGTAGACACCGTTCTCACCCTGAATCGGTTCGAGGAACACGGCAACGGTGTCCGCATCAATCGCTGCTTTGAGCGCCTCAATGTCGTTGAAGGGCACGAGTTCAAAGCCCGGGGTGAAGGGCCCGTAGTCAGCGCGAGCAACCGGGTCATCGCTGAGCGAAATCATCGTGGTCGTGCGGCCGTGGAAGTTCCCTTCCGCGCCGATGATTTTGGCTCGTCCCTCGGGCACGCCCTTGACGCGGTAGCCCCATTTGCGCGCCACCTTGAGCGCGGTTTCATTCGCTTCCGCACCCGTGTTCATCGCCAGAATCATTTCCTTGCCGGCGAGTTTCGCGAGGCCCTCGGCAAAGTCACCGAAGCCTTCCACATACACGGCACGGGATGCGATGGAGATTTTCTGCGTCTGCTCGCGAAGCACTTCGATGAACTTCGGATAGGCGTGGCCAAACGTGGTGGCGCTATATGCCGAGAGGCAGTCCAGGTATCGCTTGCCGTCAACGTCGGTAATCCACGGCCCCTGGGCCGATTCGAGTACGAGCGGGAGCGGTGCGTAATTGTTGGCGCTGTAGTCCTTGACCTTGCCAATCTCATTTTCGGCGCGCTGCGATACAGATGCATTCATGGGCCCAACCCTATCGCTATGCGAGCCCAAGCAAGCTGGCATCGGGGTCGCGCACGGTCTCGTGCGGGAAGAGTCCCTGCATGCGCGCATCGGGCCTGCCATAGCGGTGCGAACGAATCGAAATGGCCTGTTCCCGCAGGAAGGGCAGCATTTCCACTCGACCCGCAAGCGTCACATCATCCGAGAACACCGCGATGTCGACGCCGTTGGATAGCGCCCGGCTCACTTCACTGCGCGAACCGCCAATGAGACGCAGCCGGGGCGCTGACTGCAGTCCCTCACTACCGAGCCGAGCGACGAAATCCTCGTTGCTCTCGATTCGCACTTTTGCTTCGCGCAGCTCGAGTTCACGCGCGAGGCTCGCGGGCAGCTCCCACGCAGAAGAGAGCAGGATCTGTGCCCGCGCCACGGTCGCGGCGACGAGCACTTGACCGAGTTCATCCGCGGTCGCATCCTCAGAGAATCGAATGACGCAGGGTGCCGGACGGTAGCGGAACAGGTTTCGCTCCACCGGCAGATTGATCGCATCCACGACCTCACCGAATTCCTCGTTCCAGGCAATCTGACAGCTCAACGCGGTCCGGCGCACCCGTTCAAACTCGTCGAAAGACATCCCCGGTTGCAGGGCCTCGATCAGGCGGGCGACCGGTTCTTCCAGGCCGCGTAGGTGCAAGGTATGAGACTGCTCGTGTTCATCGGCGCGCCAACGTCCGAGGTGGATGAGGGCGTTGGGTCCGCCCGATTTCAGTTTTGTGCCGATCATGGACTGCTTCCAACCGCCGGTGGGTTGGCGCTGGACGACTTTGCCCAAGACGTCGCGGTTCACGTACAGGTTCCCGGCTTCGACGCCCTGCACCCAGTGCGCGATTTCAGTGCGATCCAATGAGAACAGTCCGGCACCGAGTCCGTAGTCCAGGCGGTTCTGCAGTGCAATGGCCTCATCAAGCGTGCGAACGGTCATGATGTTGATCACCGGCACCGGCGCATCATTCGTAATCGAAGTCGACTCCTCGGTGACGCCGGTGCGGATGCCCGGAGTCCAGAGCCGGCCGGTGTCATCCAAACTGCGTGGCTCGACGAGCCACTTCTCGTCTTCCCCGAGGTCGGTGAGCATCTCGAGGGCTTTACCCACCGCGGGGTTCATCATCGGTCCCGCGTGGACGGATGGGTCTGCCGTGTAGCCGACCCTGGCAAACATGACCGCGTCGGCCAGCTGATTCACGAACCGCTCCGAGCGGCCGGCAGCACCGACCAGGATGAGGGTTGAGGGCCTGAGCGAGTTTTGTCCCGTTGAGGAGATGAGTGAGTCGGCGATTTCTCGCGCTGCCTGATCGTAATCGGCCGCGGCAGTGACCACCACGGAGGATTTGCCGCCCACGGAGCCCACGAGGGGCAGATCGGGTCGCCATTCGAGAAAGCGTGCGGCAGTCTTGTAGGTGCCCTGCATGAGCACGCGCTCGACTCGCGGGTCGACAATGAGCTGCCGGCCGACCTGTTCCTCGCTAATAACCGTGTGATCACTCGACACCAGCTGCAAGAGGTCGGAGGGCAGATCCGTTGACCAGAGCACTCGCGCGAGGACCGCTGCAGTCCGGACCGTGCGCGGTGAAGCCTTCAACACCACGGCGCTGCCGGCCGCGAGCGCGGCGAAGACAATGGATGCGTTACTCGATACCGGAGGATTCCAGCCGGGCACCGCAAGCGAAACCTGCACCGGATCAAACTGTGCGCCCTGCATCCGATCAAGCTGGCGAGCGAGGTGCGCATCGTAATTCGCGAGGTCCACCGTGCGGCTGACGTCCGCATCCACCTCAACAAAGGTCAGCCCGGTTTCGTTCATCGCCACCTCGATCAGGCGCGCACGATTGGCGTCGATTGCCTTGGCGATCTGCTCGAGCCGAGCGGCTCGCTCCCAACCGCTGGTCTGACTCCACGGCTGTCCGGCGGCCTGAGCCCGCGCGATCACCTCATCGATTTCTGCTTCCGAACGAAGCTCGTGGCTCGCAGCCTCGTCTTTGCCGAGTTCTGAACGCGCGGCGCGACGCTGCACGCGGCTTGCCCACTCCCGAGTTGCCGCCACCGTGGGGTCCGAAAGCGGTTCATTGCGGAAAGTGTTCCGCAAGAGTCGTCCGCGTCGGAGCCCCAGCACCACCTCGGTGAGATTTGGCGCGGCCCCCGTGTCGGCGGGGTTGATCGAGTCCCCTTCGATGCTCTCGCTCGGCGAGATCTCGCGCGATGCCGAAGCATCCGTGCGCTGTGCGCCGGTGCCGGATGCGCCGGTGCTACTCGAGCGCGCATCCTCCGTTTTTGCGCCGAGCACGGTGGTCTCGTTCGCGTCTTCGGAATTGACCGCGTTATCGACCCCGGTGGCAACTGCACCATCCGCGGTCGAATCAAGTTCAGTCGAGGTGCCACCAGGCGCAGGTTCCTCACCGAGGAGGCCGTCTGGGAAGAGCTCGAGCGCAATGGATGCGGTAATTCCCGGTGCCTCTTCCGGAGCGACTCGAGTCTGGCTCCGGGTAGGTCCCGCGTGGACCTGATGCATCCGCGCCATTGCCTGTAAGACCCGTTCGTCTTCCGAATGGACGCCATCGGAGCTGACCTGTGCCTGGTCAATGAGTTCCAAGTCGCGCTCGGCGCGGGTCACGAGCGACCAGAGATAAGGCGCCGCTGGTCGCAGGGTCTCACCCTCGAGCAACGGCAGACGCGTGCGTACCTGCGCTCCGAGCTGCTGGAATCGTTCAACTGCGCGAGATGATTCGATTTGGTCCACGACCACGGTCACCGGCACGTAGTTTTCTCGCAATCGGGCGAGATGCACCGCAAAGACCGCGTCCATCCGCACTTCGCCACTAATTTCGAGGCCGATTACGCCGCGGTTTTCTGGTGCGAGTGCGGCATCGATCATGCGGAACATATTCGCGTCGACTTCGCTGTCATCCACATAGCTCGCGAGCTTCCAACCGTGCAGCACCGCGTCGGCGCGCTCTTCGGCACGATCCGCGAGCCGGTAAAGCCCTACCTTGATCGGCGCCCCGCCATCTTCACGACGCAGGTGCGCGCGACCCGCGAGTCGGCGCAGCAGGGTGCTTGCATCGGGAAGGTCAACCGGGACTGTCACACCGAGCTGTGCATGCTCCAGCCCCTCGTATTCCATGGCTCGCAGCACGGTTTCGATGACGAATTCAAGGTCGCGCGAACTGCGCGCGCGGAGCATGAGTGTGGTGGGAGTCGCCTTCGCGGTCGCCTCCTGCAGGAGCATCGCGAAGCGAGTGGCCGCGTGATCGGCAGTGCCCTCAAAGTCCCACTCATTCGGCCGCGGTTCAAGATCGGTAAAGGACAACTCAATTTCTGAAACCGCGGGATTGGCGATGAGCCTGCGCACCCGCTCGAGCAGTGCATCCGTTCCTCGATCACCCAAAATTGGGTCGCTCAGTGGCGACACGCGCGTGGCCACTGATGCCGCGGAGTATTTTGCGATGGTCTCGTCGAGTGAGGTTTCGCGAGTAAGCGCATCGCCAAAGAATGCCCTGGTCCCCCGTCGCACCGCGGGCACCGCGACGAAGGGGATGCCTGGGCCCGCAAAGGCGCCGATCTGAAACAGTCTGCGGGTACGCGGCGTGAGGGTGTCGGGGATGTCCTCCCTTAGGTCGCTCAGCCCGAAGCCGGATGCGAGCAGGTCATCGGGCCGGATGACGTCGTCGACCAGGTGCCGGAGAAAGTCTGCCCCGCCCTCGGCACGGATCGCGCGGAGAAAGTCATTGGCGGGATCGAGTTTGTCGCGCTTGCGCTCATTGGGTGCAGAATCCTGTGCCGCGCGGATTTCATCCTGCGCCTGTCGGTCCAGGCTGCGCCATTCGCGGAGGGTTTGCAGGGTCGCGGGAACAGCCTGGTCCGCCGCGACACTCGGCGCGATCGGCGGGACGATCGGCTGCACGGCCGCCCCACGGGGTGATGCCTCGACCGGCTCGGCAATCGCGCCGTCGTCGAGGATGTATGGCCCGTCCGGCACCGGCGAAGGTGCGCCAGGATCGCCTTCATCCTGTTTCTTCTCAAGAATTTCACGCACTAAATCGGCGCGTTCAACGCGCCGCGCTCGGACCTGCTCAATGTCGCCGCGAAGAAACTCAATGTCATCGCGTTGACCCCGTGACTCGGGCGAACGGGTCCCATTCGCTTCGTCAGGAGTGAAGGGAGTTGCCATAGACCGAGCCTAACGACCTGAGCCCAAAGCACGAGTGCGACACTCGCCAAATCGAGGCGCTACTTCAGATCCGTAGGACCGGTGTCGGAGCGCGGTTCGTCGGCCGCCGGTACATCTTCCTTGCTGATCAACGAGTCATTCTCCCAGGCGGCCAGGGTGCGCAGGTCGATCATGGCGGTCTCGGGCATGACCTCGCCGCCATCGAACCAAGCGAGGGCATCGAGTAGCGAACCGACCGAGCGCTGCTGCGCAACCACGTCGACTCGCAAACCGAGCGCCCGCGCATCCTTCGCCGTTCGCGGACCAATGGCGCCGAAAATAATATTCTCAGGGATCGGCGCAAACTGCTTCACGAGCTGTTCGGCCACTGACCCGCTCGTCACAAGCACCGCTCGAATGCGGCCGTTTTTCATGTCGTGCTGGATCGATTCCGCAGCCGGTACGCCCACAGATCGATAGGCGACCACCGAGTCGATGCCGTGACCGCGGCGGTTCATGCCGCGCGCGAGCGCCGGCTTCGACGCTTCGGAGTGCAGCCAGAGCACGTTGACTTTGGGCATCCGGCGTTGAATTTCGGGCCATTCCACGAGTAAACCCTTGGCAGAGTTGTCGTGGGTGGGCACGAAATCAACGCGGTAGCCGGCTGCCACGAGGGCGGATGCGGTGGTTTCGCCCGCGGCGGCAATCAGCGTGCCTTCGGGCACTCGGACATTCATCGAGTGCATGACGTCGACCGCCGTCGCGCTGGTTACCGCGAGCCAGTCGTAGGCGCCCGATTGGAGTCGGGTAAGGGCCTCCGACAGGATGGCCGAGTCTTCCGGCGCGGGGCTGGCGAAGTTGATGAGTGGTGCGGTGATTGGAAATGCTCCCCGCGCGCGAACAGCTTCGGAGGCGTCGTTTCCGAAAGTTCCGCCGCGCGGCACGAGTATCTTCCAGCCTTTAAGGGGCTGGGATGTCGTCATAGTTGCCGTCCGTTTCGAGAATTCTTGGATGCGCTTCCTAAGTTATCGAAGAATCTCATACAGTTCAGCGGTGGTTACGTTTCTTCCGGTCGTGGGGTTCGCGACCGTCACGAGTCCGTTCTCCAGCATGGTTACCGACCGGCCGATGAGCAGGCTCGGGTTGTCCGCTTCCACTGTGGCGAGCAAGCGCAACTGGCCGATGCCGATCTGGGTGTGGATGCCGGTTAACTCCACCTCGAAGTCCTCGTACGGATCTTCTGCTTCGAACTCTTCGCTAGCTATTTCTTGGCCTGCAGCATCGTCTGTTGGGCCTTCAGTTTGTTGGGCTGTTTCCCGGTCAGCCGCAGCGAGTTCCTCCGCGTCGAGTTCATCTTCGCGATAGTGATCCTCGTCATACTCGGCGTCGAAGTCCTCGTCGAAGTCTTCAAAGTCGTCCCCGACCTGTTCGGCTGAGACCGGTGCGAGACTCAGCCACGTTTTCGCTTCGCCCTCGAGTTCGCTCACGCTCAGCGTGACAATCGACTCCACGATCACCGTGTCACCGAGCAACAGCGTGCGCTGCAGCTGACGCTTCGCCCACTGCAGATCATCGATCGTGGTTGATCGCAACCAAATCAGCACCGACGCTTCCGAATCGAAGCCGGTGAGATCGTAGGTTCCACGGACTTCAACGTGGCTCTCTGCCAACTCCGTGAAGACGTTGCTCAGTTGTTCGGTGAGCCGCACGGCCTCATCCGCGGAGGCACGGGTCTCGATGAGTTCTGGTTCGGCGAACACGAGGAACAGCGAGTACACCGGAGCGTTCTCAGTGAAATCGGCAGTGTCGGTCATTGGTCAAACGCTCCTCTTTGAAAATGTGCGGGTTGCCTTGCAGTGCGGTTAGCGACCGCGGCGCGAGAGTCCGATAACTCCGGCGATGATGCCGCCAATGACGGCCACTGCGCCGACTGCGACTCCTGCGACGACCGCGGGCGATTCATCGGTTAGCTTACGCAGCTGCTCTTTTCGTTCGTCGGCCCATTCACTGAAGCGAGCCGGGACATCGAGCTTGTACTCAAGCGCATCCAGCGTTTCAGCGAGTTCGCGACGGGTGTTCTCAATATCGCTGCGCAATTCACTCGCACTGCGCTTGGGAACAGACTGCTGCTCATTTGATTCATTACTCATACTGACCGAGTCCCTTCAATGCGTTCGCGTCCTGCTTCAGCGAATCAATGGTTTCCGCGGGCATAACACCCTTCATCTTCTTGAAGAGTGAAATTGCAACGAGGGCCGCGATGATCATAATCAGCAGCAGCGCGCCCGCCACAATGAGTGCCGAGAGCCAAGGCGCAAATACGGTGTTCAAACCAAGAATTGCCGCCGTAATGAGGACGGCCCAGAGCGTGATGGCGAAGAATGCGACCACCGCGAAGAGCCCGGCGCCGATGCCGCCGAACTTCGCTTTCGCGGTCATTTCTGTCTTGGCCCGCTCGAGTTCATCCTTCGCGAGCGAGATTGCGAGCTTGGGGACGCTCCCGGCCAATTTCGCGGCCGAGCGCTTGGACTTGGGGTTGAATCTTCCGAGACGGACCGGCTCTTCAGCATTCGGGAACGGTCCGCGGCGGGGCTCCTGTGAAGCCTTGTCGTAGTCGCTCATGCGCTACTCCTTTTCGTTCGCTCGATAACAGCTGGTTAGGCGGGGTTCTCTGCGGTACCCGTCGGGGCGGGCGCCGGCGTGGAGGTTGCCTCCGGCTTGGCATTGCGCTTCGCCTGCGACTTCGACTCGTCACCGAGGACCTTGCCTACCAGACTGGACGCAACCTTTCCCGCACCCTTGAACGTGGATTCGACGGCCTTCGGAACGTACTTGCTAGTGAGGCCCTGGACATTGTCAACCTGCTTTTGCACGGGCTTGGAGTTCCATACCGTTTGCGCGCCAGCAGCAATCTGGTCATAGCGCTCACGACCGGCGCGCGCACCGAGTACGTAGCCGGCCACGAGGCCAACAATAAGGGAGAGCTTGGTCGAGGTCTTCATGAGGTTCCCTTTCGACAGTTCTGAGTCACGTGGTTGCGATATTTACGATCAGCAACTGGACAACATTCAAAGCCCAGGCTAGTCGCCTATTCGTCACGGTTTCTTGTAAGTGGACCAGAGCTTGATTACCAGATGGTGACGCGCTCTTCCGGAGCAAGCCACAACCCGTCGCCTTCGGCCACACCAAAGGTTTCGTAGTAGGGCTCGAGGTTGCGGACAATCTGATTGCAGCGGAACTCTGCGGGCGAGTGCGGGTCAACCGCCAAGAGCATCTTCATGTACTCGGGGCGTCGCTTTTCGCGCCACGCTTGTGCCCACGACAGGAAGAATCGCTCGGGGCCGGTGAGTCCGTCAATGACTTCGGCCTCGGCGCCGTCGAGGTGCCGCAGATAGGCCTTCCAGGCAATGCCGAGCCCGCCGAGGTCACCGATATTCTCCCCGATCGTGAGTTCGCCGTTCACGGTCTCGCCGTCCACACCTTCCGGTGAGAGTGCCGAATACTGACCGATGAGGGATGCGGTGTGCTTCTCAAATGCTTCGCGGTCGGCATCCGTCCACCAGTTTTCGAGTTTGCCGTCACCGTCATATTTCGAGCCCTGGTCGTCGAAACCGTGACCAATCTCATGGCCAATGACCGCGCCGATCGCGCCATAGTTGGCGGCAGCATCCCGGTCTTCGTCGAAGAAAGGGAACTGCAGGATTGCTGCGGGGAAGACGATTTCGTTCTGCGGCGGCAGGTAGTACGCATTCACGGTCTGCGGGGTCATGAGCCAAAGCTCGCGATCCACGGGGTTGCCCACCTTGCCGTACTCCCAGTTCGATGCGAAGACAGCCGCGCGGCGCGCGTTGCCGACCAGGTCATTGGGGGAAATGTGCAGCTCCGAATAGTCTCGCCACTTCGAGGGATACCCCACCTTCGGGGTGAACTTCTCCAGCTTCTCGAGTGCGCGCTCGCGAGTTTCGGGGGTCATCCAGTCGAGGTTGGTGATGGAATCGCGATAGGCGGCGAGAAGATCGGTGACCAGATCATCCATCTTCTCTTTCGCGCTCGGCTTGAAGTGACGAGCAACATACTCTTCACCGATGGCTTCGCCGAGAAGGGATTCGGCATGGCCAACACCGCGCTTCCACCGGTCGCGTTGCTCGGGGACTCCCTGCAGCGTGGTCCCAAAGAACTCAAAGTTTGCTGCGGAGATTTCCGGGCTGAGTACCGCGGCATATGCAAGCACGATCCGCCAGATCAGCCAGTCGCGCCACTGGTCGAGCCGCTCTTCGACGAGCAACTCCGCCAAACCATCCGCGAAGCTCGGCTCGCTCAGCACGAAGCGTTCGAAGGTGCCCTCGGGCGCCTGGAGCTCCTGCATCCATCCGCGAATATCGCGGTCCCCGAATCGGCCGAGGAACTCCTCAATCGTGGTCGGGTTGTAGGTGAGGTCGGCTTCGCGGGTTTTTACGTTGTCCCAGTGGTGGGATGCGATGGCCGTTTCGAGTTCGAAGACTCGCGCGGCACGTTCGTCGGGTCGCGGCACGTCGGTGAGCGCGAACATCCGCTCAATGTGGGCGCGGTAGGCCTCGCGGATCGGCTCGTACTGCTCCTCGCGATAGTAGGACTCGTCGGGCAGCCCGATCCCTGACTGCTCGAAGTAGAGCGCGTTGGTGGCGGGGTCACCGAGGTCACCGATGACGTACTGGCCAAAGAAACCGCCGACGCCCTTGTGCTCATTGCGGCCGAGGACCCAAAGGAACTCGTCGATCGAAGATACGACCAGTGCCTGCATGATGTCTTGCGAAATCGGATCCGCGCCCAGCTTCGCGAGCTTCTCCTCATCCATGAACGCGGCGTAGGCGTCTGCTGCCTTCCGCAGCCCCGTGCCGGGCTCCGCATCCACACTGCCCGCAAGGATTTCTCGGACGGCGACCTCCGCCTCATCGTGCAGGATGTGGAAGGAGCCGAAGGAGGCCTTGTCGGCTGGGATTTCGGTTTCGTTTCGCCACTTTCCGTTGACGTGACGGAAGAGGTCGTCTTGTGCGCGGACCTGCTGGTCGAGGGATTCGAAATCGATTCCGGAAGAGAGTTTGGCGCTATTGCTGGTCGTCATGCTGACCAGCGTACCGATCGCTCGATGAGCGGCACCCGAAACCGAACGTTTCCTGGGAGAATGTGGGGGTGACCGCCCGTTTCGAAACGACTCGCCGCATCCTCGCCCTCGCGGTACCCGCGCTTGGCGCGCTTGTGGCGCAGCCGCTCTTCGTGTTGACCGACACAGCGATGGTTGGGCACCTCGGCGAATCGGTACTCGCGGGCCTATCAATCGGCGCGACGGTCATCACGACGCTGGTAGGGCTGATGGTCTTCCTTGCGTACACGACGACGCCTCTCGTGGCGCGGCGCCTCGGTGCCGGTGACAAGGCCGGTGCGATTCGCGCGGGTATCGACGGGATGTGGTTAGGCCTCGGCTGCGGGATCGTGCTGCTGTTACTCGGCTTGGCTTTTGCCGGGCCCACGGTGCGCGCCTTTACGGACGATCCGTTCGTGCAGGAAGCGGCATTGAGCTACCTCACGGTGTCGCTGTGGGGGCTGCCTGGGATGCTCTTGGTCATCGCTGGCTCGGGACTCTTACGCGGTCTGCAAGACACTCGCACCCCGCTCATGGTGGCCATCGGCGGCGCGGTCATCAACGTGGGGCTCAACGCGCTGCTCATCTACGGTGCGCAACTCGGCATTGCGGGGTCGGCACTCGGCACCGCGATCGCCGAAACCCTAATGGCGGTCGTGTACATCATCGTCGCGATGCAGGCTGCCCGCGAGCACGATGTTTCGCTGTCCATCGGTATCGGCCAGCCGCGCGAGGCGCTGCTCGCGTCTTCCCTGATGATCCTGCGCACCGTCACGCTGCGCATCGCGCTGCTGATGCTGATGTGGTCCGGTGCCCAACTCGGGGTGTCGGAGTTGGCGACGCTGCAGGTCACCTACACGGTCTATAACGTGCTCGTCTTCACGCTGGATGCGCTTGCCATCGCGGCGCAGGCGATGATCGGCCACGATCTCGGCGCGGGCGATCGGAGCCAGGTGCGCAGGCTCACCCGGACACTCGTGTGGTGGGGAATCGGGCTCGGTGTGGTGCTGTTCGCGCTCGTGGCGGCGCTGTCACCGGTGCTGGGCTACCTCTTTGTGAACGACTTTGCGGTGCTCGACATGCTGCCCACCGCCTTCCTCACCATGGCGATCTTCCTTCCGGTTGGCGGGATCGTGTTTGTGCTCGACGGCATCCTGATCGGTGCGGGGGATGTGAAGTACCTCGCGATTGCCGGGCTGATTCCCCTCGCGGTGTTCATGGCGCTCGCTATTGCGATCCTTGCGCTCAATCCCTCTGGCGGTTTCGGTGTGAACCTGCTCTGGTGCGCATTCGGATGCTTCCTGATCGCCCGGGCCGTCACGCTCGTGGCACGCATCCTTGGCAACCGGTGGATTGTGTTGGGTGCGACGCGGTAGGTGCTTCGCCGGTTCGCATGTGACGCGCTGCCGACGCGAGCGAAACCCGATACTCTTTCCGGATGCGCCTTGTCATTGCCCGCTGCACGGTCGACTACGTGGGTCGACTCACTGCGCACCTTCCCGAAGCAACCCGGCTGCTCATTCACAAGGCCGACGGTTCGCTGCTCGTCCACAGTGACGGTGGTTCCTACAAGCCGTTGAATTGGATGAGTCCGCCCGCGCTGTTGAGCGTGGTCGAGCTGACTGAGGAGCAGCAGCTCGCGGGCGTCATCGAGTGCTGGGAGGTCGTACACCGCAAAACGGGCGACAAACTGCGGGTCAATATATTTGAGTGGATCTCCGACGAGCGCTATGAACTCGGCACCGATCCGGGGCTCACAAAGGACGGCGTCGAAGCACACCTGCAAGAGCTGCTGGCCGCGCAGATCGACCGCCTCGGTGATGGGCACACGCTCGTACGACGCGAACACATGACCGCAATTGGCCCGGTGGACATTCTCGCGCGCGATCCAGAAGGTAAAGCGGTCGCGGTAGAGATCAAACGCCGGGGTGAGATCGACGGTGTAGAGCAGCTCACCAGGTATCTCGAACTCATGAACCGCGATCCCCTGCTCTACCCGGTTACCGGTGTATTCGCCGCCCAAGAAATCAAACCGCAGGCGCGCACCCTTGCCGAGGATCGCGGCATCCGCTGCGTGGTGCTCGACTACCAAGACATGCGCGGTGACGAATCCGGTGAGCTGCGACTGTTCTAAGGTCCGCTGCCGCGTTTTGCGCCCCGCCTCGCGAGGCGCGGACCTAGACGATGCGAAGCGTCGCGCTGAGGCGGCGGCCACGAAGACGAAGCTCAAGATTGTCGATTCTGTAGTGCTCGGGCAACCCCTCAATGAGTGAGGTTGATTGACCAACAAGTTGACGAACCTGCTTGCGAAATACCAACAGCGCGAGTGCAACCATCGGGTTGCCGCTGCGCAATTGGATATCGCGCAACGTCAGCACGCCCGTGGCGTTCTCGAGCATCGCCTCGACGGAGAAGCGTACTTTCGTACCGAAGATTTTGTAGCGGCCGGATGCGGTGCCCGCCAATGTCAGTAGCTGTTCGCCGAGCATCGGCCGCGCAACGTCGATGTCGAACTCGAGATGACGCAAGTGAGCGCCCGATTCCTCGGCCGCCATTTGTGCGATTTCCCAGATCGTGTCCCGTGCCTGATCGATATCGCCTTCGACCTCTGCCGTGGCCACAAAACCATTGAGCTTTTGCTCGCCATCCTTGGCCCACAGTCCGCCCTCGGTATCCGTGAGCCACTCGAATGCGACGTTCTTGATATCGACGTCCAAGGTCAGCGGAAAGCTCTCGATATAGAGAGGTCTGCCCGTGATTGTTGCGGTGCGCAGTTGCGCTGGAGTCCGGCTCGCGACGAGTGGTCTGGGCTTAGTCTCATCGGCTTCCTCGCCTGGGTCGTCTTCACCCGTGCTGATGCTCGTTTCAGTCACCGCGCCGTTCGTCCCCGCAGCCGGGTCTTCAGCCCGAACTATCGCGTCGGTAAGGTTAAGCGCAATACGGTCGATGTTCGGATGCGCTCCAAACTTGGCCACGAGCCGCTCCGCTTTCGAATCCGGGAGTTCGAGGTTCGTTGGTGGAAATTCCTCAGTGATCAGGGCGAGTAATTCGGCATCGGTTTGCGGAATCGCTCCTTCACCAATCTTGGTGGCGTCTTCGGGCATTGGCGTGGTCACACAGGCTCCTTCCGACGGCGCGAACCGTTGCAGTCTACGAGGTGCGCCCACGGCATCCACCGCAATTAGCCGAACACGACCGTCGGCGCGCGGCGAGCTGCAGTGAGTAAGCTGCTGCTCGATGCGATTCTTCTTCGATGCCCGGTACATCCGGACCGATTTTCATGACGGGATAAGCCGCTATTCAGCGCAACTTGCCGCAGCCGTGCATGCCCAATCCCCGGACGAGGTGACCTTCCTCATCCACAACGAGCGCCAGCTCGAGCACCTCCCGAAAGACGCAAAGTGGCTGCTCTTCCATTCCAATGAGTCGGCACTCGAGCCAATCGCCGCCGTCAAACTCAATAAGTACCGACCCGATGTCGTCTTTTCGCCCCTACAAACCATCGGTACCACCGGCCGCAAGTTCAAGGCGATCGTGACGCTTCACGATCTCATCTACTACCGACACCGCAAGCCGCCAACGCACCTCAATCCGTTGCTTCGGGCAGGCTGGCGCGCGTACCACCTCACCTACGGCCCGCAGCGGCTCGCGCTCAACGGGGCGGATGTGGTGGCGACGGTCTCTGAGACCACGAAGCAAGAGATTCTCGCTCACAAGCTCACAAAGCGTCCGGTCGTGGTGATCCCGAATGCCCCGAACGACCTCGCGGCGCTGCTACCGGCGACACCGCCGATCTCGACCCCGCCAACGGAGCCGGTCAGTCTCACCCCGATCCTCGCCCAGACGGCCGCCGCCACGAGCGCGCATGACGCGGCAGAGCGCATCCAGAACCTTGTCTATATGGGCTCGTTCATGCCGTACAAGGGTGTGGAAACGCTTATTGCAGGGATGGCCGATTTGCCCGGACGTACGCTGCACTTGCTGAGTCGAATCAGCGCGGAACGAAGGCGCGAGCTCGAGTCCGGCATTCCGGCAGGCGCCGATGTCGTTTTCCACGAGGGTGTCTCCGACGAAGAATATGCCCGGTTGCTCGCCGATAATGCCGTGCTGGTCACCGCATCCCTCGACGAGGGCTACGGTCTGCCGCTTGCCGAAGCGCTCGCGCTCGGGACTCCCGCGGTGGTGACCGATTTGGCGATCTTCCACGAAGTCGCCGGTGACGGGGCCCGGTATTTCGCGAAGCAGGATGCGCGAGAGTTCGCGGCGCAGGTTCGTGCCTTGGATGATCCGAAGGTCCGGGCGGACACGATCGCGGCCGGGCACCAGCACATGGAACGCTTCACTTGGGAGCGATCGGCACGCATTCTCTGGGAGACAGCGCGAAGTCTCGCAAACTTGCCCGGATAAACTGCTCTGATGAGCACTATCGACGCACCCCAGGAGCCAGGCGACTACGCCGGGCCAGATGACGCGCCCCTGCTCGAGGAAGTCGACCCGGAAGCCGAGCTCTCGCTCTCGGCAAACGAAGCCTCCGGTGACGATTCATATGCGGTACAGGACTATGACGAGGCGCGAACGGCCACACGCGAGCGCCACGGTGGGGACGTAGCGCATCCGCTCGACGGGTCACGCACACTTGCGGAGCCCAGTCATTTCTCGCCCGCGTCGGTCAATGTGGTGCCACCCATCCCGATCGCACCCACCACGATTTCGCGCCGGCCGCAGCCGGAGTCACGCCCGATCACGCCGGTGCGGATGCCGCTCGGTACCGGGGAACCGCCGTTCACGGCGATTCTGTGGGATCTCGACGGCACCATTTCGGATTCTGCCGCCGGCATTATGGCCGCGCTCCGTGAAACCTTCGATGTTTTCCGCATGCCAATCCCGGATGACTCCACACTCTTGAGCTACGTCGGCCCGCCGATCATCGATTCCTTCAAAGCGCAGCACCTCGATAACCAGATAGAGATTCAGCATGCCCTCGAAACCTATCGGGAGATTCACGATGAATCAGGCCTTGCCGAATCGCCACCGTTTGCGGGGATGCCGGAGCTGATTCGCGCGGTCCGCCAAGCGGGAATCCCGCAGTCAACCGCCACGAGTAAGCCGGAGACTCCCGCGCGACGCGTGCTCGACTACTACGGAATCATCGACGAGTTTAATTTCGTGACCGGTGCGAGCGATGATGAGTCGCGATCAAAGAAAGAGGACGTCGTCGAAGAGGCACTGCGGCGACTTCGCGAGGCGGGCGTGGATTTGTCGAACACGATTATGGTCGGCGACCGCTTCTACGATGTCCAGGGGTCCGCGCAGCACGGTGTTCCCGCGATCTATGTCAACTGGGGTTACGGTGCCGTGGGCGAGGATGAGGGCGCGGTCGCCGTGGCCTCGAATGCGCACGAGTTGCGGCGGTTGCTCGCGTTGTAGTGGGGGGGGCGGGGCTGCGGTAGTCAGTTTTCGGGAAGCAGTCCGTTCACGGCGTGATCGCCCAGCACCCGCGCTTTGAAAATCGCTGGATTATGCGAGGACACGGTGCGCGCATTCCGCCAATGCCGATCCAGCGCAAGCTCGGCGTTCAATACTGAGGCACCCGTACCTTCAAACAGCAGCCACGTGGCTTCACCGGCAAGCCTTGTGTTCGTTACCTGCGCGGCAGCCGAGTCCAACACTGCCCGTTCAAGGGCCGCGTCCGCGGGAGATCGCGAATCGATCTTGTCGAGGCTCGCTGCAACCTGATTGACCGCGGCAGCGCTCGCAAAAGCGCGTGACACCACTTCGCCGACCTCCGCCAGCACCTGTGGGTCCCGTCGTGGTTCGGCGTCTGCTGCCAGTGGCGAGGATCGTCGGCGCGATCGAACCGCATCCGCCGCATCATCTGCCGCACGCTTGATGATGCCTGCTTGAGTGGCCGAATGCACAAACTGATAGAAGGCACCGAGATAGGCCTTCGCGATGTCGTCGTGACGAATAATCAGTTCTTCTCGAACCGGGACTTCATCGAAAATTGCCGTGCCGCTCGCCGTGAGCCTTTGCCCGAATCCGTTCCAGTCCTCTTCTATCCGTACGGCGGAATCGTGTCGTGAGACCACGACCTCGGCTGCGCCATCGGCGTCCGGTACCAGCACATTGATCCAGTCCGCATAGAGGCTGCCGGTCGAGTAGTACTTTTTCCCGGTGAGTTTGAGTCCGGCACCATCCCGATGAAGTCGGACCCCGCGGGTGAGGTCACGGCCTTCTTGCCCGGTTGTTGGCGGTGGTGTCGACGCCGCTGGGCCGAAGAACTCTCCTCGTCCAGCTGCCTCCAGATGGGCGATCGCCCCCGGCTCATCCTGCCGCAGCCGCAATAGCTCGATGAACCCCAAATGACCCCGAAGGATCTGCACAAGATTCGATTCAGCGGCGGCCAATTCCACCAAGACGTCCGCGAGTTCAACGACTGTCGCACCCACGCCGCCAAACTCCCGCGGTACTCGAAGCCTCCCCACACCCGCAGCCAACGCATCACGCACAAGGCCGCCGAGATCTTGTCGTTCCCGCTCGTTCGTCACCGCTTGTCGAGTAGCGTGTTGCGCGATTCGGGTGAGCTGTGCTCGAACGGTGTCAAGGTCTTGTGTGAGTGGTTTCTTTACGATCGTTTCGGTCATGATCGCACCGACGCCTCTCTCAACTGCGCGTACTCGAGCCGCGGTAGCGACTCAAGCAACCGTTGGGTATACGGTTCAGCTGGGTTATTAAAGATGTCATCAGCGATTCCTTGCTCCACGGCTACCCCGTGCTGCATCACGAGCACTCGATCGCTCACGTGGTGCACGACTCCCAAATCGTGCGAGATGAAGAGATAACTCACACCGAGTTGCACCTGCAGGTCGGCGAGGAGGTCGAGAATTTGCGCCTGTACAGACACATCCAAAGCCGAAACCGCTTCGTCCAACACGATGACTTCCGGGTTGGTGGAAATCGCGCGGGCTATCGCGACACGTTGTCGCTGCCCGCCCGACATCTGCAACGGCCAGGCATCGAGGTGGTGCTCTTTGAGCCCAACGGCATGGAGAAGCTCGATCGCTCGCTTCCGCCAGTCACCGGATGAATCGGGGGTGGCGAGTTCGATAGCATCGCGAAGAATGCGCTCAACTCGCCAGCGCGGGTCGAAAGAGCTCAGCGGATCTTGGTACACCACTGCTATTCGTTTCCGGATCTGTCGCTGTGCGGCGGTCGAAGCGGCGGTCCACGGTTCCCCGAGGAATCGCACTTCTCCCGTATCCGCGTCTTCAAGCGCCAAGGCAATCCGAGCAAGTGTGCTCTTGCCGGACCCGGACTCCCCCACAATTCCGAGTGTTTCACCGCGGTTCAGAATAAACGACACGTCATGCACGGCAGTTCGCCAGCGACCGTCGGGACCGCGGAACTGCTTACTCACCCCCACTGCTTCCAGCAGCGGAACACTCGCCTGATGTTGGGACGCGTCCCGTTCTCCGAACAGCGTTGTTGCAGTCGCGTCAGCCCCCGGCGACAGTCGTGTGCCCTTGGTGTGCTCGCTCGGAACCGCATTGATGAGCTGTCGGGTATAGGGATGCTGAGGGTTCGCGAGCACTTCCTCTTTGCGTCCAGATTCGACAATCCTCCCGCCCTGCATCACGAGAATTTCATCAGCAAGTTTCGCGACCACCGCGAGATCGTGACTGATCAGGATCACGCTCGTACCCGCTTCGAGCATTTGTCGAAGCACCTCGAGGACTTGTGCCTGCACGGTAACGTCAAGTGCGGTGGTGGGCTCATCGGCAATCACAATCTCGGGTTTGAGCGCAATTGCAGAGGCGATGAGGGCGCGTTGCCGAAGCCCACCCGAAAGCTCGCTCGGGCGCTGCTTGGCCCGCACTTCCGGTTCCGGGACCCCGACCTCGTCGAGGGTAGCTATCGTGAGATCCCAACGTTCGGCGGCGGTGCCGCGCCGGTGGAGCCGAATTCCTTCCGCAATTTCCTTGCCAACGCGCCGCAACGGATCAAGCGATACCAGCGCATCCTGCAAAATAAACCCGATCTTGGCGCCGCGCACGCGCCGCCACCAAGACTCACCACGATTGAGCAGCGTCTCGCCATCGAGCTCGAGCGCGTCCGCGTTGACGGTGGCATTGGCCCCGGCCAAGCCGACGAGTGATCTTGCGGTCACGCTCTTGCCCGATCCGGATTCTCCGACCAGCGCGACACAGCGTCCGCGTTGCAGCGCCAGATTGACATCCTTGACGACGTGGATGTGTTCCCCACGCTCGGTTGTAAATGAGACGTTAAGATTTTCGGCCCGGAGCACTGTGTCCTGTGTCGCGTCGGGGATAATCGGTTCTGCGGTTGCTTTGATACTCATTGTCCTATTCCTTTTCCTTCCGCACGGTCTTGGAAATACCGACCAATTCGTGTGAATGCGAGTGCTACGAGCACGATCGCCACTCCAGGAAAAATCTCCAGCCAGGAAGCAACCATGATGTTGGCTTTCCCCGCTTCCAAGAGAGCGCCCCATTCCGAAGACGGCGGAGCAACGCCGAGCCCGAGGAATGAGAGCCCCGAGGCCCAGACCACCGATTGCCCGACACCGAGTGCGACCAAGGCGACCAGCGGTCGGAAGGCGTTCGGCACTATGTGCTGCCGAAAAATAACCCGCCACGGATGCCCCAGTGCGCGCGCCGCTTCGACGTAGCCGGAGTTCCGCACCTTGAGTGCTTGTGCACGAACCAATCTCGCGTATCCGGGGGCGGTTCCGATCCCGACGGAGATCATGAGGCTCATTGCCGATGGACCCAATACCGCGACGAACAGCAGTGCGAGAAGCAGCGTCGGGAAGGCGAGTAAGACCTCGAGCAAGCGGTTCACCGGGCCGGATAGCCAGGAGGGCGCCAACGCACCGGTGAACCCGAGCATGATTGCCCCCGACATCGCAATTGCCATCGAACCGATACCGATGGTGAGCGATTCTCGCGTACCCCAGACAATGCGGCTATAGAGGTCCCTCCCCGCTTCATCAGTACCGAGCCAGTGATCGGTTGACGGCGGTTGGAGCACCGTGGCCATATTGGTATCGAGTGGATTGTGGGTCGCGAGAAGGCTCGGTGCGATCGCAGCCAGCACAAACAACCCGGCGATAATGCTCGACACCGTGACACTCGCCGGTACCGAATGACGACGATGCTGTGGCTTCTTAGGCGGCGTCTCAGGTGGCGTCTTGATGGCGCTCGCTGACTTGTCAATGACGGTCATTTCGACTCTCGCATTCTTGGATCGACCGCGATTGCCACGAGGTCGACGATGAGGTTGATCAGGACATAGAGGAAACTCACGAGGATGACGATGCCTGAGACCAGCGCAAAGTCCTTATTGGTCACGGCGTCGACGAGTACTGCGCCGAGGCCCGGGCGAGCAAACACGATCTCGACGATTACTGCGCCCGAGAGCAGCGTCCCCATTGCCCAGCCAGAAAGCGTGATGCCAGGGATGAGCGCGTGACGCAAGACGTGCTGGCTTCGAACTCCGAATTCACTCATCCCGCGCGTGCGCGCGGACAGTACGAATGGCTCGCGCATGGCCCGGTCGAATTCACTGCGCGTTGCTTGCCCGATGAATCCCGCGAGCGGGATCGCGAGCGTAACGGCGGGCAAGATCGTGCCAGCGATGCTTGCACCACCGATGACCGGGAACCATCCAAGTGTGATCGCGAATACGATGAGCAATAGGATTCCGAGCCAGTACTGCGGCAGTCCCGCGGCAATTGTCTCAAGCGTCGAGCCGACGCTTCCGAATCGGCGGCCACGCCCCGCCGTGAATAGGGTCCATGGAATTGCGATGAGCCATGCGAGCACAAGTGCCGAAATCGCCAGGACGAATGTTGGCCCGAGCTGCTCCCCTATGATCGCCGCGACGGGTCGCTGTAATTCGAAGGACATTCCGAGATCGCCTCGAAACAGCCCGAGAAGCAAATTGAAGTACTGCGCGAGGAGTGGTTGATCAAAACCGTATTCGGCGTTTATCGGCGCGAGCTCTTCAGGTGTGCGTGGAATCGTCTGCCCGGATCGAATATTGAGCAGTATCGTCGCTCGATCGCCAGGCAACACGGACAGCACGAAGAACGTGATGGTCACCGTTCCCCACAGCACGAACAGCGCGGAACCTAGCCGATACAGGATGGTCCGGAACACGGAGTGACCGGGTTTTCGGCCGATTCTTGTTGAGGTTTCGGCCTCGAGGCTCGGCGCTGAATCACTGCCGTCTTCCTTGGCTCCCGAAACTGAGGTTGCTGGAATAAAGGACATCTCAATCACCGTCCACGAAGTATGCGTCGTTGAAGTTCAGCAGCCCGTTGCCTTGGTCTTGCCAGATCCCTTCGAGGTCGTTCGAGAAGGCCACGTTGTAGGTGAAGGCATAGACGCCAACGGCAATTGCTTGCTCGTCAAACCACGCTTGTAGCTCTTCGAATTTCTCTTGCCGGAGCGCTGGATCAGGCTCTCGTTGCGCAGCCAGAATCTGCGCCTCGATTTCATCGTCGCTGAAGAACGAGGTGTTGTTCCCGTTCCAGGCCCCGTTGAGACTGTCATTGAAGGTGATGTCGAGGATGCTCGGCGAGGGCCAGACCCAGTAGCCGAAGCTGATCTCTTTCTCATCCACTCCCGAGTACGCGCCAGCAAAGGCGGCGGTTTGTGTGAGCGGGATGAGTTCGACTTCGATGCCGACGGCCTTCACTTGATCTTGGATGACTTGCAAGACGACCGATCCTTCGGTGGTCACGATGCCCTGGTTGTAGGGCAAGCGTGCTTTGAGTCGTTCGCCATCCTTGATGCGGTAGCCGTCGCCGTCGCGATCGGTCCATCCTGCCTCGTCCAGCAGCTGATTGGCCTGATCTATATCGAAGTCGTAACTGTCATTGACGTTCAGGTACAGGGCCGTCGACTGGCTGAGCGACCCGTTGCCCTCATAAGGCACCGAACCTCGATAAACCGTCTCGACGATGCTTTCGCGATCAATCGCGTGCACGAATGCCTGCCGAACCCGCTGGTCAGTGAAGGGACCTTGCGCGACGTTGAAGGTCAGCCCCTGTGGACGGCCCGTCGCGACATAGGACATGGTCTGGAATTGCTCTTGCGCAGCCTGCCACTGTGAGGAATGCGGCTGATACGCGATATCGACCTCGCCGCTTTGCAGTGCGCCCCAGCGGGTAGTTGCGTCAGGAACAAACTTCCATTCCAATCGCTCGACGTAAGCTGGTCCGTTGTGCTCGGCATTGCCAGGTGCCCACTCGTAGTCGTCATTGCGGACGAAGGAAATGCCTTCGCCGCGATGCCACTCTTCAACAATCCAGGGCCCCGTACCGATTGGTTGCAGGCATTGCTGTTCCGCAGAGTTGTTCGCGAGTGATGACGGAGACTGGAATCCATAGTGCCCATTCGCGAGGATGCTGTAAATCTCTGGGTTCGGTTCCGAAAGGTGGAGCTCGACGGTGAAGTCATCCACCTTCGTGAACTCCGTCATATACGTGAAATTGTGCCAACCGATCGTTGCTGCCCAGGCGGGATAGTTCGCGACCACCGCATCCGCATCGAATCGGTCACCATCGGTGAACGTGACGTTCTCCCGGAGCGTGAAGGTAATGGTTTTTCGGTCTGCCGATTCTTCCCAGCTCGTGGCAAGCCAGGGAACGATCTCGCCGCCATCGCCATAGCTCACGAGGTAGTCGAATACCTGTCGCGAGGTATACGCCTGCTGCACCCATCCGCCCCAGAGGCACGGGGGCTCTTGTTCGTGCGCGTAGGTAATCGTGCTGTTGTCCTCGCGCTCGCTCGCACTCACGAGGTTTGGCGCGCATCCCGTCAGCGTCGCAACGACGAGCAAAGCGAGCGCTCCAGAAGTGAGCCCGAGCGCATTTCGCCGCGCACGCGCTTTCGAGCGGTCATGGTTGTCTCGGGTGATGCTCACAGTGCTAACACCGACGCTTCTGCGGCTTGTCGGCTCCATGCACCTTTGAGCCCGTGGGCATAGTGGGTTTCTGGCAGCCGCGCGCCGGCGCCGAAGAGCTTCTCGCGAAGGGTCCCCTCCGCATATTCCGTTTGTGCAAGACCACGGCGCTGAAGTACCGGAACCACCTCATCGACCCATTCATCCCACCAGCCGAGCGAGGTGATGGGCACGACGTTGAAGCCGTCCACGCCCGCCGCGAGCCACTGCTCGATATAGTCAGCGATCTGCTCGGGTGTGCCCGCGAATCGCCCCGTCTGGAGCGCGTGATCGGCGAGGTATTCGCGCCAGGTCAGGTCGCGACCCTCGCCAAAGTCGGCTTCTGCGATCGATTTGAATATCGACCGAACGTGTTGATTTACCTGCACCTGGTTGGCCAGTACCGAGACGGGAGTGTCCGGGTCGATGGAAGTGAAGTCAATCCCGGAGTTTCCGCTGTAGAAGCCGACGAGACCGCCGTAATCGATGTTGTCGCGCAAGTACTGCTGTTTCCGTTTCGCTTCCTCTTCCGTTGAGCCAATCACTGTGGATAGCTGCACGAGGGTTTTTAGCGCACCCGCGGGCCTTCCTGCTTGGACCGTTTGCTCCCGAATTTTCGCGACATCGACGGCGGCAGCCTGCGGTGTGAGCGAAGGCAGGAAAGTCACTTCAGCATTGCGCGTCGAGAACGCCCGCCCGGCTTCAGAGTTGCCTGCCTGGAACAGCACCGGTGTGCGCTGCGGCGAAGGCTCAACAATATGCGGTCCCTCGACTTTGTAGCGTGTGCCCTCGTGATTGATTCGGTGAATGCGTTCGGGATCAAAGTACACGCCGCTTTCCGGGTCACGAATAACTGCGCCATCTTCCCAAGAGTGCTCCCACAGCTTGTAGGTGACATCGAGATACTCTTGCGCCCAGGAGTATCGCTCGTCGTGCGCAACGATGTCGTCATATCCGAAATTCCGGAATCCGTTGCTGAGATAGCTCGTCACAATATTCCATGCGACTCGGCCGTCGGAATAGTGGTCGAGTGTCGAAAGCTTGCGAGCGAATTCGAATGGATGCTCTTGAATGATATTGCTGGTAATTGCGATCCCGAGGTGTTCGGTCACGAGCGCAAGCGCCGAAACAATCGAGGCTGGATCGTTTCCAGGAAACTGCGAACCCGCGCGAATCGTATTTCCACCGTCGCCGATATCGAGGTCATAGACGCCGACCACATCCGCGATGAAGAGCGAATCGAACCTTCCGCGTTCGAGCGTTTTCACCACGTCAACATAGGGGCGAAGATCCTTGTACCCGTACTGCACTTGTCCTTCGGGTGTTCTCCAATAGCCGTGACTGTGATGGTTCGGAGTCAGATGAAGGAAGGCGTTGTAAATGGGTGCCCGCGACATAGTTGCCTTTCGTATTGCTCAAACTTGTTCGAAGTGAACGCAACACTATGGATTGGGCAGGATCGTGCGCACTCAACTTGTTCATTGAGTGACACACGGCGTTTATCTTCGTCACGTGCAGTACGTGGCCGTCAACTGACGTAAAACATCGTCACGGATGGTGTTGCATTCTGCGCTGCTGCGGTAATGGAGCCTCAACGTCGGAGGCTCGCGCTACCGTGATCAGGCCGCTTGCATGGTGAGCACAGCACTGTTTCATTCGATAAACGTTTCGAAGAATAATCCTTGACTAGTCGAATTATTGTTCGTTATACTTTCAGATAAGAAGTCGAACACAAGTTCGGACGCTGAGTTCTCCAACGCGAGGGGGTGACACCAGATGGCCACCAACGATGACCGCACCAATTCCGGTGAAGACAAGCCCCGCGCCAACCGCGGCAGGCAGTCGAGTACCGACTCGCTCCGCAACAGCGAACTGAAGTCCGCACTGTCGGAGTTTGGCGCCGCCTACACCGCTCGCGGCGCGGGCGAAGCTGGCATGCTGCGCGCTTTGAGCGCCGCGTACGACATTGCGCGGGACCGCGCCCAGGCCACCATCGCCGCACCCGGATTTATCCGGGGGAACGATGACCAGGTCTTCTCCTGGCACTTCACTTCAGTGCTTGGCGAGTTCGCCTTTGCGTCTCACGACTCCGACCGGTCGCTCCGCAACCGTGCGCATGACGCGAACCTGCTGGTGACCCACTTCGTCGCGTGGGTGGACGCGCTTGAGGCGGGGTTTGTGGACATGCGCCACGTCCTGGCGATGCTCAAGCACAGTCGCGTACTCGACGAGACCCACTACGCCGACTATGGCTCGACTGTCCTGGAATACGCCCAGTCCCACACGCCAGGCCAGACTGCCGGGTTTGCCGAACGCACCGCGAGCACCATCGCGGCCGAAGCCTTCGAAGCCGCCCACGAGCGCGCCCGCGCGCAGCGCTACGTGAGCATCAACCACGACGGACACGGCATGGCGATACTGAACGCGTATTTGCCGAGTGAGGTCGCCGCCCCGATTGGGCAGTTGCTCGATAAGCGTGCTCGCGAACACCGCGAACTCGACACCGCCGCAGCCGAAGACCACAAAGCTGCGGTCCGTGCCGCCAGCACCACTGGCGCGGCAGCGCCAGCGGAGTTTGTGCCGGACACGCGTACGATCGCACAAATCCGTGCTGACATCTTTGCCGAGACGCTGCTGTGCGCGACCCCCGGTGCATCGAATGTGAAAGCAAACGTGAGCATTGTCGTACCCGCGCTGACCCTGCTTTCGGGGCGTGTGGACGGCACCAGTCCGGCACTCTTGGACGGCATGCTGCCGATGAGTTTCTCCGAGGCTCGTCAGTTCGCGGGCGAAGCCACCTCGTTCGAGCGCGTGCTCACCGACCCGATCACCGGGCACGCCACCTGTGTGGACACGTACTTGCCGAACCGTGCGCTTCGCCGGTTCCTGCAGGTCCGTGACCGCACCTGCCGGTTCCCGGGCTGTGTCCGCCCCGCAGCGGTGTCCGACCTCGACCACACCACCCCGTTCAGCGAGGGTGGCGAGACGAGCACCCGCAATCTGGGTCATTTGTGCAAGGGCCACCACGTGCAGAAGCACGAAAAGCCCTGGACCGTCACCAATCTCGGTGGCGGCGTCTTGCAGTGGCAGTCCCCGCTTGGCCAGGTCGTGGTCAGCGAACCCGAACCATTGGGTCCGCAGTTCCGCCCCAAAGACGAGGGCACCGCTGTCGGTTCACCCGACACGGACCTGCCCGGGCCTGGCGCATCCGCCGTCGCGCAACCTCTCGCCAGCGCGCCCGGCGTAGGCCCCAGCGCGGACACCACAGGTCGTCCCTCCGGTCTTCCCGTTGGAGATGTGGCCGACGTCGCTGAAGGTACCGAACACTACGTTGGGGACGAGTCAGAATTTGGCGTGGAACAAAATTCTGCCATTGTGTCCACTGACAGCGAATGGCCGGATGAACACGACTTGCCGCCGCATTCCGATGTCCCACCGCCGTTTTGATGCAAGGCACGAGTGTGTCCTGCGCCGCCAAACACACGCATGACGGCGCACGCATGACGGTGTACGTGCCATTACCCGGCGTCACACCTCAATTACAAGAGCTCAATCACCTAACGACCGCCGACCGAGCCACCACCGAATCCGCCACCCGCGGAGCCGCCACCGGAATACGAGGACGAAGAGTCACCACCGCTGCTGCTCGAGGTCGTTGTGGTGGCGGACAAGTAGCTCGAAGTCTGCAATTCGCGGAGCGTTTGCGAAATACCGGAGTCGGTCCAGGTCGATGACTGATCGGTCTGCTGATACCAGTGTGCGAGGAGCGAAGCCCACGACGTGGAGTAGCCAAACAGTTCCGCATACGGGAGCAGCTTTTCGTAAACATCGAGCACTCGATAGCCATCAATATCATCGCGATCGGCCGTGTCCGCACCCTGCAGCGCCTCAAGTCGATCGATCTCCGCGAGCGCAATGTATTGCTCGACACCGCGGAGTTCGGCGTAGAGTTCCTTGCCTTTGGCGGTCAAACCAATGGCTTTCACGTTGACGATATGAACAACGAGCCACACAACGGCAGCAAAACCAATCACAATCGCCGCGAAGACCCAGCCAAACAGGTCGTCGGCAACGCCATTCCAAAGGAACGCAACGGCAACAGCAGCGAGCACGATCACAAGCAATGCGACAGCAACGAACCACTTGCGAATTCCGGCGGCAGTCGAATGACCAAGGTAGCCATCCACGGAGGCATCGGTGATCGCCTTGTCGACAAATTTTGACCAGCGATCACCGATCGCGGTGCTGCCGTCGCCAAGCAACCGCCGATCGCCCTCACTGCTGATCTTGAGCACCGAACGAAGAAACTTACGGGATTCTTCGGGCAGATTCGACACCGACCCAATTACGCGCACCGATGTGTACTCCCGATCCGGTTTCCTCGATGACTCTCCTTCCGCAATCCACAAAACACCGCGAACCGCCGCGAATAGCACGCTCGCGGCCAGCATCTTCTGTCGAGCAGGATTTCTTCCACCCGCCAGGAGAATTCCGGCCAAGATAGGCGGAACCTCAGTTTCGTATCGGGTAATTAGCGGACCCTCGAGTTCCGGTTTGCGCTTACGCACCGAAAACCAAACCCCAAGTGCCGTTAATACGCTCCCGAGCAGCACGCCCGCAAAGGAGAGCACTTGTGGCGTGCTCAGCACATCGATTGCCATCGGTTTCTGCAGTACATTCCCGTCAAACGACACGCGCAGCGTGGCGGCCTCTTTACCGAGGTCGAGATCGGCAACGCTGAGCACCGCGACGCCATCGCCCGAAGACACTTCCACGGGGCATTCTTGTTCATCGCCGATCGAGTCAATGAAGCACACGATGTCCTGACCGTCGAGGCCCTCGTATTCACGGTGGCTGGGTACCTCAGTGACATGCTGCATCCACTCTTCGGGAATGCGCACCGAGGCCGAAAAGGACTCAATGTCTTGCGCGCGATACGGCGGTACGAGGTTCGGGGCGTATTCCATCGTGTCGCTGTATTCGCGATAGCGCATCGTGTTGATGAGCGCGTATTTGATCACGTAGGTCGTTTCACCGTGCACGAAATTATCGTCACCAATTGAGAGCATGACATCTTGAGACCCACGCTCCTGCGACCGCTCAAAAGGGATGGGATTACCCTCCCCATCCGTCACCGAAACATCGTCGAGCCGCATTGTCTGATGACCCATCGACACCGGAATCTCCCGGACGAGTCCGCGGTTCTGGTCGTGTTCGGGGAACTTGGCGACGACGGTCTCGGTGAACTCAGAGCGCACAAGATCACCGCCGAAGGCGCCGCGCTCGATACTGACGTCCACCGCGGTATCCCAACTCGAGAAGCTGAAATTGTTGACGTTTGCGTGCACCTTCTCACCGCCGAACGGCAGTGTGATCAACACCATTAGTGCGAATGCAAGCAAGCTGCCGACTACCAAAAGGGGTCGGGGACGAGTTCCGTGGGCACGCATACCTTCAAGCTTTGCAGAGCGTGATCACTCCCGCGATACTTCTCGCGATGGAACGACGACAGTCATTCGCGTTCAACAGGATGCGCGTCCAGCCGCTTGCGCCGAAGCATGAGTACGCCGATATATCCGCCGGTAAGGACCACGAACCCTCCCAATAGCCACATCATTGGTGCGGGAACGAGCATCACATCGTTATCCGCCGGCTGCTCCGCCGCCGAGAACAGCGGATTCTGGTCCGGGAATTCGCTCGGGTCGATAGCGATCAGCACCGCCGGGTCGATAAGTCCATAGCCGGATGCTTCGGTACGAGTCGTGGACTCGGGCTCGCACCGGATGTGGTCGGGTGGTGAGCTGGCATGCTCGGTTTCTTGAGTGGTGCCAGGCTCACTGGCCGACTGATTCGGTTGCTGCGCCGCGCAGATTGCGGAGTGCAAGATCTGGTTCCCCGTCGCATCCGGCCAGGCAGAGAGCGCGAGTGCGAAAACGCCACTGGTCCAAGCAGTCGCAGGCGAGGTGCCGTCCGCGAGCTCGTACCCAGAAAAGTCCGTCGTCGGCATCCGCATCCCGACCCCGGGCGCCACGAAATCGAGCCCCGCGCCCGTGACCGAATATGCATCCGGCTCGCCATAACGATCAATATTCTCGATCGAGACGACGCCAGCTAGGCCGGACAAGAGATCGAGGCGCGTCGCGTTCGCGTTTTGCACTGCGACATTGACAATGAGCCCCGCGTCGAGTGCGAGCGCGACCGCCGACTCGGCTTCCTCCGGGAGGTTGTAGCTAATGGAGAAATTGAGCACATCGGCACCTTGGTCGATCGCATCACGCACGAACTCGTCGAGCGGTGCGGCGCACTCGTCGATCGTGACGTCAAGCACGGCGTAGTGCAGCACAGTGGTTTCCGGCGCGACTCCGCGGATGCCACGCTCATCACCGAGGCCGGAACCGTTGCCTACGATAAAAGAGGTCATCGCGGTGGCGTGCTGCGCTCGCTCCGACACTTCTACACCGGTGAACCCAGGGCACAGTAGCTCGGTACGCGGGCGGATATCAGCACCTTCGAGGTCAGGGAAGTCCAAATTGATTGGCGAATCAATGACCGCGACGGTGACACCATCACCGGTCGTGCCCGCCTCGTGGATCGATTCGATGCCGAAGTCGTCGAAATACCAAAGGCCATCATCAGCGGTGGCCTTCGCCGTGGCATCGGGCAGACCCAATCCTCCGAGGCCAATCACGATCGTCGCGGCAATCACGGTAGTGAACGCCCGGTAGGCTCGACGAAGCGAGACACTGCGCCGCTCGCGTTTCTTCATTCGTCAACCCCTAATTGCTGAGAGTATCCCCTTGATCTTCAGGGTTGATCTCTAACATCGCTTCATTCGGGACTTTCCCGGCCCCCTTTTGGAGATGATCGCTTGACCCACGGCCCACTTGCCGCAGAACACCTTTTTCCTTTTGCTCGGGAGAATAACAACCCCATAGAGATCGGCATCGCGTTCGGTGGTGGCGGTGCGCTCGGTGCCGCACACGTGGGCGTACTACAAGAATTACACAGTCACGGCATCCGTCCCCGCATTGTTGCTGGCACAAGCATCGGAGCAGTCATTGGCGCTGGCTACGCAGCCGGTATGCCGCTTTCGATGCTTCGCCAAGCGGCTGTCTCCGCAAAAATCAGTTCATTCGCGCGCCACATTTTCGGTCGCAAACCGGCGACTTCCGTAAAGCGATTCCCCGACGGTCCGGCGCTACTCAATTCGGATGCGCTTTTGCGCACGATTGAGGAACTCGGCGGCGACCGCAATATTGAGGACCTCCCCCGCAAGTTCGCCGCAACTGCGACCGATGTGCTCGGCCGCGAACAGGTTGTCATGACGGCGGGGTCCGTTGCCGAGGCACTGCGTGCGAGCACCGCGGTGCCCGCAGTGTTCCCGCCAATTCGACGCGGTCGGCAACTGCTCTACGACGGTGGTCTCGTTGAGAACCTGCCCATTCGCGTCGCAAAATCGCTCGGTGCCACGCACGTCATCGCGGTGCGCATCCGCCCTGAACGCTCGTTCCGGGCCATGGGCCAGCTCACCCCGCCGGTCGCTGACCTCGAGACCGACCCGACAACCCTCATGATCGCACCGAAGCTCACCGGCTACTCGCAATGGTCCTCGAAACACCTTGAGGCGATGGTCGAAGCGGGCCGGGAGGCTGCGCGCGATTCAATTGCGCAGATCGTGAAGCGCCGCGTCCCCGAGGTCGTGACTTTCCGCTAAACGTCGCGGTCCGATCCCCGCCGCACTACCCGCCAGCGACGTAATACCCTGTCTGATGACCACCTACCGTCTCAGACCGGGAGCATTGTGACCCGCCGCATCCACCGTTTCGTTGCCCCGTTCGCGCTTGCTGGATTGCTACTGACCGGCTGCGCTGCCGAGTTTGGTGACGCTGCCGCGCCCGCCGAGAGCGGCCTGCCCGAGCTTGCCGAAGAGTTATTGGATGCGCCGGGTCAGCCTGGCCCAGAATCTGCGTCACTCGCGGCGAACGCACTCGAGGTGCTCGATACTATCCCGATGGCGGAGCGCACCGAGTGGGACGGCTATTTTCAGCGCGACGAGTATTTCGGGGAGGGATGGGCCGATCTCGACGGTGACCGCTGCAATACCCGGCAGGAATTGCTCGCAGAACACCTCGAGGACGTGGCCATGAATCGCGACGGCTGCCGCGTTGATTCGGGTGTGCTGCACGACCCCTATACCGGGCAGACGGTGGAGTTTCAGCGTGGTCAGGATACGAGTGATGATGTGCAGATTGACCACGTGGTCGCGCTATACAACGCCTGGCGCACCGGCGCCCAGGACCTCACGCAGGAAGAACGCCTCCAGCTCGCGAACGATCCGCTCAATCTCCAGCCGACGGTCGATTGGGCCAACGACGAGAAGGAATCCAGTGACGCATCCCAGTGGCTGCCACCGGACGAGAGCTATCAGTGCACCTACGTCGCGCGCCAGATCGCGGTGAAGGCCACGTACGAGTTGTGGGTCACGTCCGCTGAAGATGCGGCTATGCGGGAAGTGCTCGAGGACTGCGTTTAGGGTAGGACGCACGCGACCGAAAGGCCTTCCGTGCACCGCCAACTCACTCGACGATCCACGAAGACGCTGATCGCATTGGCAATTGCCGTGCTGCTGAGTCTTGTACTCAACCCGAGCCAAGCGATGGCCGAGGATGATGTTGAGAATTTTGACTTCGCGAGTTGGTCGACGCATTGGCAAGTGGGACTCGAGGAGGTCCCCGGCACCGACAAAGAACAGGCCTACGCGGAGGTCACTGAGGAACTTGTCCCGGTCTTCCCCGAGCATGACCAGAACCGCGGCTTGATCCGAAGCGTTCCGCTCGACATCGGTGAGGGGCGGATGCGGGTGTCCGACATCAAAGTGCACGACGCCAATGGGGAGGAAGTCCCCTCGGATACCGACGTCAGCGGCCGCGAATTCACGGTGGAGATTGGCGATGACGAATACGTCCACGGTGAGCAGACCTATGTGATCACCTACACCCTCCACGGCGTGATCGCCGATCTCGGGAACCCGGATGTTCAGGAGTTCTACGCGAACCTGCTCCCCACCACTCGGTCGCAACCCATCGAAGCGTTCGCAGCACAGGTGACCTTTGCACCGGAACTTGCCGATGCGATCGTGGGTCCCGAATCCTGCTATATCGGTGTGGCTGGGTCGGAAGCGGAGTGCGATCTCCAGGTGGACGGTCCCGAATATTTCTTCTCCGGCGACAACCTCGGTGCCGATGAAACCGTGACCATCAACGTCGGGTTCGAGCCGGACACGGTCCAGGAGCCCACATACGTCGAGCGCGTTGGTATTTGGCCGATCCTGCTCTCTGTGTTTCCGCCACTCGGCGTGATTCTGTGCGTGGTCTTGCTCCTGTTGCAGATTCCTCGCTTGAAGCACGCGAAGGGTGGCGTGGTCGTCGCGCAGTACGCTCCGCGCGAGGACCTGTCGCCGATGATCGCCTCGCAAGTGATGCCCTCCCTCAGCCTGCAGGCGTTCCCCGCGAGCATCCTTTCGGCCGCAGTGAAGGGCGGGATACGGATTGAAGAAACCGCGCCGGATCCGGACCAAGACCAGAAGCAGCTGAAGAAGGATGCGGTGCGCAGCCCCCAACTTCGGCGCACCGAGGGCGAGAATCAGCTCGCGCCAATCGAACGCCGCTTCGTCGATGAAGTGCTGTTTACCGGTACCGAGGACGAAGTCGCAGAGCTTGACGGCAATGCGGAAATTGGTGAGGCCTTCACCGAGTTCAGCAAGGACACGAAAGACGCCGCCGCTGAAGCTGGCTTCATCAATAATTCGCAGGCGGCGAAGAAGGCACAGACTCGTACCATCCTCACCGCCGTTGTCGTCTTTGTTGTGACCGTTGCCGTAATGGTCTTCGCCATCGTTGCGAACGGTGGTTGGCTTATCGGCGTATTGGCGGGGATGCTCGGGCTCACGGCGATCGTTGCGATCGTGAGTGCCTTCCTCCCCACAAAGCTGCGCACCGCCGAGGGGGCCGAGGCTCACGACTATCTCCAGGGATTGCGTCAGTACATGAAGCTATCGGAAACCGACCGCATCCGGGCCCTGCAGGGAGCAGAGACTGCGGAACGCCAGACCGGTGAGCACGGACATGCATCCGAAATGCGCATCATCGAGGTTTATGAGCAGCTCTTGCCCTACGCCGTGCTCTTCGGCCTCGACAAGTCATGGTCGAAAGAACTGCAGGCACACTACGAGTCGGCCGATTACTCGCCGACCTGGCTCTACGGCTACCAACCGATCTATTTCGCCGCAGCAATGAACCAGGTGAAATCCACTTCGCACACCACGATGCCCAACTCTGAGGGCGGTGCGAGTGCATCCGGCTTCGCGGGTGGTGGCATGGCCGGCGGCGGCGTTGGTGGCGGCTCGGTTGGCGGGCGCTAGCACCACGTGAAGCTCATGAAACTCAGTCAACGAAAAGCAACACAGACAGGACACACAAATGGAAAGAATGGTGGACCGCACCGTATCCGCCGCCGCATTCAACGACGAAGCTGACGCGGCTCTGCCGACACACGCCGATGTCGTCGTGGTCGGTGGCGGCATTATTGGCAGCAGCATCGCGTATCACCTCAATCAACTCGGCCGAAAGGACGTCCTCCTCCTCGAAGCAAATGTGCTCGCGAGCGGCACGACCTGGCATGCGGCGGGTCTTGTGAACACCGCTCGAGGCACCGTCGCCCTGAGTGAGCTTTCGAAGTACGGTGCGGAGTTTTATGCCGAGCTTGAGGAACGATCCGGCATCGACGTCTCGTTTCAGCGGTCCGGGTCGATCAGCATCGCCCGCACACCGGGCCGAGTGGATGAGCTCCGCTACACACAGGATGTCGCCGATCATCTCGGAATTCCCACGGAATACCTGAGCCTCGAGCGACTGCAGGAGCTGTGGCCGATCGCATCCACCGACGGGGTACTCGGCGCGCTGCGCATGAACGATGATGCCTACCTGAATCCGGGGTGGGCGAGCATCGCGATTGCGAAACTGGCGCACGAAGCCGGGACGCGCATCCGCGAACACGCGCCGGTCACCGAACTACTCGAGACCGATGGTCGCATCACCGGCGTCGTGACCGAGCGCGGGACGGTGCACGCGAACACTGTGGTGCTCGCCTCCGGTCTGTGGACTCGGGACCTTGCGGCGCAGCTCGGGGTGCCGATCCCGCTCTACGCGGCCGAACACGTGCACGTGCGTTCAAATGAGCTCGACGGAGCGGTTCCGGAGCTGCCGGTGCTGCGCGATCTCGACAACAGCTACTACCTGCGCCACGAGCACGGGCGGCTGCTTGTCGGTGCGTTCGAGCCCGCGGGCATTCCGCGGGGTACCGAGGAGATTCCGCGTGAGGGATTCGCCGAGTTCCCGGAGGACTGGGCGCACTTCAGCTCGATACGGACGAAAGCCGAGGCCGCGGTGCCTGGCCTGGCCGAAGCAGGCTACGACCGGTTCTTGAATGCGCCGGAGAGTTTCACTCCCGACACGAACTTCATCCTCGGTGAGACCGCCGAGATCGACGGGCTCTTTGTCGCGGCCGGGTTCAACTCGCAGGGCATCATCTTCGCTCCCGGTGTCGGGAAGAAGCTCGCGGACTGGATTGTCTCGGGCACCTCAGACTTCGCATCCACCGCCGTGGATGTGCGACGCTTTTCGCCGCACCAAAGCAATCGCCGCTACCTGCACGCGCGCACCGTCGAGTCACTCGGTCGGCTCTATGCGATGCACTGGCCGTTCCTGCAGGTGGACACCGCCCGGAATGTTCGCCGCACTCCCCTGCACCACCGTGTCGCCGAACTCGGTGCCTGCTTCGGCGAAATCAATGGACTCGAGCGAGCATTTTGGTACGGCGAGCCGGGGTCGACGCCCTCCTACGACTACAGCTACGGGAGGACGAGCTGGTTCGAACGCGTCGCGGAAGAGCATCGGGCCACTCGCGAGAATGTCACGCTCTTCGATCTCAGTCCCTTCGCGAAGTTCGAGGTCACCGGACCTGACGCCCTCGCCGTGTGCCAGCGGGTGGCGACCGCGGACGTCGATCTGCCGGTGGACAAGGCGATCTACACGCTGTTTCTCAATGCGAACGGCACGATCGAGAACGACGGCACGATTACCCGACTCGGCGAGGATCGCTTTCTTGTTGTCACGCCCTCGTTCACGCAGCACCAGACCGAATGGATGCTGCGGAAGGCCGCGAAGGGACGCTCGGCAGCGGTGGTGAACGCTTCGGCCGGCCTCGCGACAATCGCGGTCAGTGGGCCCCGGAGTCGCGAGCTGATGCGTCTTGTCTCACCCGGCGACTGGTCGAACGAGGCGCTGCCGTACACGCACGGGCGCCGGATCGAGATCGGCGACGGTTTCGCGTATTGCCTTCGTGTGAGTTTCGTGGGCGAGTTGAGCTACGAGATCTACGCGAGTGCCGACCTTGCCGAAAACGTCTTTGACGCGCTGTGGGATGCGGGGCAGCCGCTGGGGGTCAAGATGGCCGGCTACCACGCGCTCGATTCGCTCCGTTCCGAAAAAGGCTTCCGACACCACGGTCACGATATCGGGCCCGATATCGACCCGTACTCTGCGGGACTCGGTTTCACGCTCGCGATGGAGAAGCCCGGAGGGTTCATCGGGCAGGATGCGGTGTCCAAGCTCGACCGGAAGTCGCCGCGATTGCGTACCGTCTACGTCACCCTCGACGACCCCGAGCCGCTGTTTGTCCATGACGAAACCCTGTACTGCGACGGCGAGCAGGTCGGCCGCCTCACGAGCGGCGCATACGGTCACTCGCTCGGACGCGCTGTCGGCATCGCGCTCGTTGATCCGGCCACGAATTTCGAGGGCAAATTTGAAGTGCGGTGCAAGGGCGAGCGCCACCCTGCGACGGTGTCGCGCCGACCCTTCTACGATCCGAAGGGCGAGCGGCTGAAAAGCTAGCGGGGCAGTACCCGTTCCAGCGTCTCCAGCAGCTGCTCGGCGTTCTGCTCGCTGAAGGGCAGCGGTGGCCGGATCTTGAGTGCTGCCGCTGCCGGGCCGGATGCGCTGATCAGGATGCCCTCCTCGCGCATCCCGTTCACCACGCGTGCCGCGAGCGCCGCATCCGGGTCGCCCTGCGCATCCACAAACTCCATCGCGAGGAAAAGCCCTGCGCCACGAACGTGCAGGACGCGATCGTCCGCGGCGCCGATGCGCTCGAGTCCCTCGAGCAGCATCGCGCCGACCCTGGCCGCATTCTGTCGCAGTTCTTCGCCTTCGATCACGTCGAGCACGGCGTTGGCCGCGGCAATGCTCACCGGGTTGCCACCGAAGGTGTTGAAGTAGCGCACGGCATCGCCGAATTGTTCCTGCGCCTCGGTGGTGCCGACCAGCGCCGCAATCGGAATACCGTTCCCCATCGGTTTTCCGAGCACCGCGAGATCGGGCACGAAGCCGTGCCGCTCGAACCCCCACCAGTTGCCGGTGCGACCGAAGCCCGGCTGCACCTCGTCGGCGATATACAGCCCGCCCGCTTCGTGCACGATGTCGACGAGCGGTGCGAGGAAGCCCGCGGGCTCGACCTGCACGCCGTCGCTCGACAGAATCGAATCGAGAATGATGGCGGCAACGCCCGCGCCGGATTTCTGCAGCCTCGCGATCGCTTCGCGCACATCGGCCGCAAGCTTGGTGGCGATTTGATCGGCGGGGATGCGCGCAGTGTCGATCGAGGGGATCGTCACCACATCCTCACCAAGCGGGTTGTTGGGGCCGAGTGAGGGAGAGATACCCGAAGCCGCGACGGTCGTGCCGTGGTAGGCGTGTTCGGAGATGATGAGGCCGCGGTTGCCGGTCGCATGGCGTGCCGTGCGGATCGCGAGATCAATCGCTTCGCTACCGGTGCACGTGTAGGTGACGCGGTTGAGCTCCTCCGGGAAGGTCGCCAGCAGACGCTCCGAGTACGCAATGACCGGTTCGGTCAGGTAGCGGGTGTGCGTGTTGAGCGTCGACAACTGCTTGGTGACCGCCTCGGTGATCGCCGGGTGGCTGTGCCCGACGACCGGCACATTGTTGTAGGCATCGAGGTAGTCACGTCCATCCACGCCCTTAAGCCAGACTCCCTTGCCGCTCTCAATGGCGACCGGTTCGCGATAGAACAGGCGGTACGAGGGTCCAAGCACGCGGTCGCGACGCTCGAGCAGGCTGGCGGTTTCAGGGTTCAGGGTGACGTCATCATCGGGGTCGAACCCCATGGCCATGTGGACTCGTGAGGGCTTCGTAGACATGTGGCACATTCTTCCGCATCCTGCCACACTGTTCACACCATAACGACACGGTCATCGACGACAAAGGACGCCACTTGCCGAATAGCGCGGTTGCCCCGGAGCTGCTCTCCCTCGAACCATTAGAGGTCGAAGCAACCCTGCGGAAGGTCTACCACCTCGAGGCGAAAGAGCTCCGCTCCATGCCGAGCGAGCTCGCCACGGTGAGCCGTGTCGAAACCAGCGACGGGCGAACGCTCGCCTTCAAGGCCTCACGGTTCACGGATGCGGAACTCGCCATCACCGGTTGGCGAACCGAGGCGATGGAGCACCTGCAGTCGCTCGGCATCCCCGTCGGCCGCACCATCCCATCCGTCAACGGCGAACTGCTGACCGTACTCGAGCATCCGAGCAAACCGGCGATCATTCACCTCGGCGAATGGCTGGCGGGCACGCCCCTCGACTCGACCGTGCCCGCCACCGAGCTCCTCAACAATGTCGGTCGTGTCGCGGCCGACATCTCCCGGGGACTGGCCGAGCATCCGAAACCGCCCGCGCCAATCGCGCACCCGTGGGAGCTCACGCGCAGTCTCGAGTCGCTCGCCGCGAGCATGCCCTCGGCCGCTGACTCGAGCATCCGCACGATGCTGCAAACCGCATCCGATCGATTTGCCCAACGCGTCGCGAGCAAGCTTGCTTCGCTACCCCACCAGGTGGTGCACCACGATCTGCATGACTCGAACCTACTGGTGACCGGCAACGAGATTACCGGGGTGCTCGACTTCGGTGACATGGTCTGGGCACCCCGCGTCGCCGAACTCGTGGTTGCGGGCGCCTACGCGAGCCGCCGCTCCCCCACTCCGGTTGCGGCGCTGCTGGATGTGGTGGCCGGTTGGGGTGCCCTCGTGCCGCTTTCCGAGGACGAGGCCAGCGTGATTTTCGATTCGGCGGCCGCGCGCCTCGCGGTCAACCTCAGCGTGTGGACGGCGCGGATGGCGAGCGACCGCGGCGACTACGCGGCGGCCCGGTCGGCCGGGGTGGTGCCGGTCTTGGATGCGTATCTTTCGGCCGACCGCGAGGCCACGCTTGCGGGCATCCGCGAGCGTTTGCGGTAGTGCTGGCGCTGTCGCTGCGCTGCCTTGGGCCCTTGCTACTTCGCATCCTCTTTCTGCGACCCGATCGCCCAGGCGTAGGGCAGTTCGGTGCCGTTGATCGCCCAATCACCAACGATTCGCTGCTTGAACACGACGGGGTTGTGCGAGGACACGGTGCGAGCGTTGCGCCAGTACCGGTCGAGTTTCTTCGCCTCCGAGGCCGCTGAAGCGCTGAGCGCGTTGAAGAGTTTGCTCGTCGCATCGAGTGCGAGGTCAATGATGACCACCTGTCCCTGTGCCGATTCCAGCTCGGCGCGCTGGTTGATTCGCTGCTCGGTGTCCTGGTCCTGGTCCTGGTCGCCGAAGAAACGCGCGAGATACGCATCCTGGGAAGTCTCGG
Source organism: Gulosibacter sp. (assembly GCF_052090685.1). Lineage (NCBI taxonomy): Bacteria > Bacillati > Actinomycetota > Actinomycetes > Micrococcales > Microbacteriaceae > Gulosibacter > Gulosibacter sp. The sequence continues at coordinate 54,001 of NZ_JBQDBE010000011.1, forward strand.
CCGCACGAACCGCGATGGCCCGTGCCGCGAATCCCTGCGAAGTCGCGACCCCGACCACCTGCTGCACGAGCGGATCCTGGCTCCACTGATCGCTTGAACCGTGGCTGAAAACGCGCTTGCGCGCAGCCGCTTGCTTCGCCACCTCTGCCGACGCGGCCTCGACGATACCGGCCAGCGTCGCGAGGTGCACGAGTTGGTAGAACGCGGTCTGATAGCGGAACCGCTCGGTAAACACGGTGATGTTCTCGGCATCCACCGCCGCATTCGTGAACACCGTTGTGCCGCTCCCCGTGGTGCGCTGGCCGAAACCATCCCAGTCGTCACTGATCGCTACGCCGGGCTGGTGCCTGTTGACGAGCGCAATGACCGGCTCATTGTCGGAGTCACGGCCCGCATACACGTCGAGCCAGTCGGCGTAGATGCTGCCGGTGGTGTAGAACTTTGCGCCATTTACCCGGAGTCCCTCGGCGGTTTCACTCACGCGGGTGTTGATATCGCCGACCTTGACCGCGCCCACTTCCGTCCACGCGTTGCCGGCAGTCTCGCCGGCGACGAAGCGCGCAAACCACGCCGACTGGTCACTCGTCGCGTGCTGATTGAGACGGTCCTCGACGTATGCGAAGTGGCCACGCAGCGCCTGCGCGATATTCGAGTCGGCGGCCGCCAGTTCGGTGAGCAGCTCAATCAGTTGCGGCACGGATGCGCCATCACCGCCGTACTTTTTCGGCACCCGCACGGCACCAAACCCGGCGCGCTTCAGCAGCTCGATCTCCGCCTGCGGCAGTCGACGCACACGCTCACGCTCCACCGCGGTTTCAGCGATCTGCTGGAAGAGCGGCCGGAACTTCTCCGCCAGCACCTCGTAGTCGGTGCCGAGTGAGAGTTCCTCGCGCACGTGCTCGGGGAGCTGGTCTGCGGATACGCGGGGCCTGGCGGTCGCTCCGGCGCTGTCGGGTGCGCCGCCGTTCTTGTGCTGGTCAATCACTTGAGTCATGAGATAGGTCCCTTCGTTGACGTTTGCCGCAGGATGCGTGGCTGTATTTGCGGATGCATTGCGAAGGAAGTTACGTGGGCCATCCCTCGGGGTCGCGCCACATGTCAAAAGATGACGCGCAATTACGTCGGGTGTAACACTGCGTCAGTGGGCGACATCTTCGGGACGCCGTCGTTGACCGTGGGGCTTGCAGCATTCAGATTTCTCAGCAAGTGATTTGCGGCTGAAGACCGCCGACCACCGACCACCCTGTCGCACCCACTGAAAGCGAGCATCCAACTGTGTCCCAAACAACCGCATCCCAAACAACCGTGTCGCATCCCGCATCCCTCATTACCGCACCCGAACAGCTGCTGAATCGCTGGCAGAACGTGCCCCGCCCCACGAGTCACGAAGGGTGGCTGGACCGTGCGCAAGACGTGGCGGACATCCTCGCTGCTGATGCCGTGGAACGCGACCGCGCGAATCAGGCTCCCCACAACGAAGTGCAGTTGCTCAAGAACGCCGGCCTGGTCACCGCGCTTGGCCCCGCTGCCCACGGCGGTGCGGAACTTCCATGGCATGTCGTGAACAAGATCGTCCGGATTATTTCGCGCGCGGACGGCTCGATCGGGCAGCTGCTCGGCTATCACTACCTCTGGGCGTGGGCGGTTCGGCTTGTCGGCACCGAGGCGCAAATCGCCGCGGTCGAGGAGCTTTACACGACCAATAATTTCTTCTTTGGTGGCGCAGTCAATCCGCGTGACAGCGACCTGACCATCGCGGAAGACGGCGAGGAACTCGTCTTCAACGGCCACAAGTCCTTCTCGACCGGTGGCCGGGTTACCGACCTCACGGTGTTGGAGGGCGTGTTGCAGGGTACCGATACGCACATTTTTGCGATCGTGCCGTCGAAGCAGGAGGGCATCATCTTCGCTGGCGATTGGGACAATCTCGGTCAGCGTCTCACCGAATCGGGTTCCGTTGAGATTCGGGATGTGCGCATCGACTGGTCGGGGGCTGCGGGCTTCGTGGACAGGGTGTTCCAGCCGCTCGCCTACAACACCTTGAACGTCCCGGGGCTGCAGGCGGTGTTCAACAACATCTACCTCGGCATTGCGGAAGGCGCGCTCGCCACCGCATCCGCCTATACGCGCGAGCATACGCGCGCTTGGCCCTTCGGCGGCGAAGGAAAACAGCGCGGAACCGAAGAGTTCTACATTCGCGAAGGCTACGGTTCGCTGGCATCGAAGCTTTGGGCGGATGCGGCGCTCATCGACCAGATCGACCTCGAGATCAGTGAGGTGCTGCATGCACCGCGCGAAGAGTTGACCGAACGTCGTCGCGGCGAAGTTGCGGTGCGCGTGGCAGCCGGCAAAGTGCGCATCATCGAAGATGGTCTCGAGATTGCGTCGAAGATCTACGAGCTCACGGGCGCTCGCGCGAGTGCGAACTCGGTCGGGCTCGACATTTACTGGCGAAACCTGCGCACCCACAGCCTCCACGATCCGCTGCCCTACAAGAAACACGAAGTCGGCAAGTTCGTGCTGACCGGCGAGATCCCCGAGCCCACGTGGTACAGCTAGCGGTGCCGTGAGCTGGCGCGCATCTGGCGCGCAATCATGGGCGGTAACGCTCATCATGGCTCGTACTTCAACCATGATGAGCGTTACCAACCATGATTACGGCTTGCCGGGCGCAACGGTTGCGGCACAGACCGCTTGCCGCGTGTACCTCAGAGCCTGACCCGACGCATCCATTTAATTCCCGGGATGTCTTAGAAGGACATCAACAGTCATGTTCGGAAGTCTCCCGTCGCCTGGCGTCACGCGCCCTTTTCGTGACTCGCCCCGCTTTCTACGGTTGACACATTCATCAGCGAAGGAGCTTCCAATGAACCAGCCACTCCATTTCAATGCGTTCGTCATGAACACGAACTCGCACATCCAGCACGGGCACTGGCGCCGGCCCGACGCCGAGCAGGTCAATTTCGAGGACGTCGATGTGTGGATCAATCTGGCGAAGACACTCGAGGAAGCGAAATTCGACTCGATGTTCTTCGCGGACGTCACCGGGCACTACGGCGATGCGGACGCCGACTACGAGGTCTACACGCGCCACGGCCTGCAGATCCCAAGCAATGATCCGACCGTCTTGCTCGGTGCGCTCGCCGTGGTGACCGAGCACCTCGGTCTTGCCCTCACCTCGAACGTCGCTCAGAATCATCCGTTCAACTTCGCGCGACAGGTGTCGACGCTCGACCACATTTCCCGCGGTCGAATTGCCTGGAACATTGTCACCGGTACGCAGGACAACGGCGCCAGAAACTTCGGCCTGCCGCAGCTGGTCGACCACAGCGAGCGATATCGCTGGGCCGAAGAGTATGTCGATGTCGTTTACAAGCTTTGGGAAGGTTCGTGGGATGAGGGCGCACTCCTGAAAGACAAGGAGCGCGGCATCTACGCCGACGTTTCGAAGATCCACAAGATCCACCATGAGAGCGAGCGCTATCGCGTCGAAGGCCCGCACCTGCCCTCGCCGTCCCCGCAGCGCACACCGCTGCTCTTTCAAGCGGGCTCCTCCGCATCCGGTCGCAAGTTTGCCGCAGAACACGCCGAGGCAACGTTCATCATCTCGCCATCCCCTGAAATCGCGCGGCAGCAGATTGACGAAACCCGCGCGCTTGCGGAAGCCGCCGGTCGCCATCGGAACGACATCAAGTTCTTCCAGGGCTTGAGTTTCGTGATCGGCGACACCGAAATCGAAGCGAACGAAAAGGCTGAGGAATTCACCCGCTGGTCGAGCAATGAGGGCTACCTCGCGCACTCAGCTCTCGTGGACGACAATGGGCGCGTATACCCACCCAACACACCGCTCAAAGACATCAACACGAACACGGCACGAGGGTTCCTCGAGTGGACGAGTCGGGCAATCACCGACCGCGAACCCGTCGTTCAAGACGTTGCTGTTCGGGTCGGTGGCGCAAACCGCGTCGTCGGCACTCCCGAGCAGATTGCGGATCAACTCGAGCGCTGGCAAGCCGCGGGCGTGGACGGGATCAACGTCATCAACTGGGTGATTCCCGGTTCCTTCGAGGAATTCGCCGACAAGGTGCTGCCGGTGCTGCGGGAGCGCGGCCTCGCGCAAAGCGAGTACGCACCGGGCCCGCTGCGACAGAAGCTGTTCGGCGAGGCGTGCCTGAACGAGCGCCACCCCGCGGCTCGCTATCGCGGCGCGTTCGCGCGGGATGCGGCAGGGCAGCTCGCGTAGGTCTAGTTGCCGTAGTCCGGGGCCGGGTCTACGCCGAGGAACTCCTCATACGTGGTCGCACCGGACTCGTGGTACTCGGTGGCAGCATCCACACCGATGAAGCGGAAGTGCCAGGGCTCATACGAGTATCCGGTGATCGCGGTCTCGCCCTCTTCGTACCGCAGGATGAACCCGTACTGCCAGGAGTTCTCGGCGAGCCACTGGCCAGCTTCGGTCTCGCCAAAGCACTCCTGCAGGATGCAGTAGGGATCGCTTCCCGGGGCAGAGATATCGGCCGCGAGCCCGGTCTGGTGCTCACTGTATCCGGGGCGCGCGCTCGTTTCGTCGGCGGTTTCTTGACCTCGCTCGGAAACGTAGCCGTCATAGAGCTGGGTCTGCAGGTCGTAATCGCGATAGCCGCTGGTCATGTCGAGGACGTGGCCGGCTTCCGCAGCCGCCGCGAACAACTCCTGGATACCGAGTGCCGCATCCTCGCGGAGCGCGTGGCCGTTGATCGAATCAATACCGATATCGCTCATATACACGAGCGGCTCGGGGGCGTAATCGGCGGGGTCGAGCGGAGTGCGCTTGTTCAGCAGCACGGTCACGCTTGACGCGGTCGAGATGTCGAGGTCGGTCGTTGACTCCGCTGCGGTGGTCTCCGGGGTGTTCGTCGCGTCGCCAGTCGGCGCGGTGGATGCGCCGTCACCGGTGGGTGCGCCCGGTGCCGTCGAAGTCGTGGGCTGGTCCGGAGCAGTCGTCGGCGAGACAACCGCAGTCGTCGGCGAGACAACACTAAGTGGCTCGTTCGGGGCACCCCAACCGGCAGCGATTCCGATACCGATTACCGTCAGCGCAACGAGCGCAACACTGCCAACGACGCGCGCGATCTGCGGTGCCTTAGAAGAGGATGCCGCAGCTTCGTCGGGCTCAGCAGTCACGTCGTATCTCCTCGGATTCAGGCAGGTATCTCCGCGCTCGGGCGGTCCGGCTCAATCGAGCCTCGCATAGCTTCCCACATCCGTGGAAATCTGCGGCCCTGACTCCCCAGCCCTAGCGGAAGTCGTCCGCGTCCTCCTCGGACTCGTCTTCGTAGCGAGCCACATTGCGCGGTTCCCACAGCACGATTTCGTTGCGAGCACGGATGCGGCTGCCGCGAGTGACAGCAATGATTTCGCCGTGTCCGGCAGCAAACACCCGCTGACGGTTAATGCGTTCCTCGGCGAGTTCGTGCTCGAGCTGCTGCATCCGTTTGCGCAGAATGCGGTTCTCTTCCCGCAGTTCGATAATGCGCAGGATGCCCTCCAGGCTCACCCCAGCTTCCGAGAGCTGGGAGATTTCCCGCAGCTTTGCAATATCGGCGAGCGAATAGCGCCGCACCCGGCCCGAAGTGCGCTCGGGTACCACAAGCCCCATCCGGTCATATTGCCGCAAGGTCTGCGGGTGCATCTGCGCGAGGTCGGCAGCGATGGCAATCGAGAATACCGGTGCGTCCTCATCGAGATTCGGCGTGGGTGGGATTGTCATCGCTACCTCCTATCGAGCAAATGGATGTTGGACTCTACCGAACGCTACACGCGTGCCTCACGCAAGAGGTCATCGCGGGGGTTGTCGGCAGGGGATGCGCTAATAAAGTCATCGAGCGCTTTTTCCTGTTCCTGCGTGAGTCGGTTCGGGACGACCACGGCGAGTTCCACCACCATGTCGCCGGTGGCAGATTTCGTCTTCACGCCACGGCCCTTGACGCGCAGTTTCTTCCCCGACTGGGAAAACTCGGGCACGCGGACCTTGACGGTCTTATCGTCGATGGTCGGCACTTCGATTGTGGCGCCCTTGACGGCTTCCGCAAAGGTGATTGGCGCGGTAACAACGATGTTGTTGCCGTCCCGCTTAAACACGGGGTGTGGCCGCACGCTCACTTCGAGGATGAGGTCACCCGCAGGTCCGCCCTGGTACCCCGGGGAGCCTTTACCGCGCAGCCGAATCTTTTGGCCATCCTTCACCCCGGCGGGGATGCGCACGGTAATGACGCGGCCGTCGCCGGCCTGCAGGTCGATCGTGTCACCCTTGATGGCGGTCATGAAGTTCAGGGTTGTGGATGCGCGTTGGTCCGCACCTTTCGGCGAGGCTTGGAAGCCTGCCGGTCCGCCGGCCCCGGCGCCGAACATCCCGCCAAAGAGGTCTTCGAAGTTGCCCGCACCGGAGGTTGAGTAGCTGCGGCCGCCCTGCTGGAAGCCGCCCTGACTGAAGCCGCCCTGGCCGAACATCCCGCCGAAGAGGTCTTCGAAATTGCCTGCACCGCCAGGACCGCCCGGCCCGGCGGAGAAGCGTGCGCCCGCGCCCATCGCACGAATTTGGTCGTACTCCTTGCGCTTATCGGCGTCGGAGAGCACGTCATAGGCTTCGGAGATCTCTTTGAATTTCTCTTCGGCGGCCTTGTCCCCGGGATTTGAATCCGGGTGGTACTTGCGCGCGAGCTTGCGGTAGACCTTCCGCAGCTCCGCGTCGCTGATGTCTTTGTCGACATCGAGCGTCTTATAGAAGTCTTTTTCAAACCAGTCTTGGCTTGCCATGGACTTCGTCTCCTTTCAAGATCACGGTATTGCCAGCCCTGTGGGCAAATGGGGGCACCCGCGTGAGCGAGCACCCCCATCCATTTCGCCGCTATTCGGCCGGGACAAACACCGCGACCTTGGCGGGACGAATCTCTCGCTCACCAATTCGGTATCCAAGCTGGACCACGTCGGCGATCGTGTGCTCGGTCACTTCGGGATTCGGGATCTGCGCGATCGCTTCGTGGATGTTCGGGTCGAAGGCCTCTTCCTTCTCGCCATACGCTTCCACGCCGAGTTTCTCGATTGTGGCGTAGAACTTCGCCACGATCACCTGCAGCGCGCTGCCCTCGGGGAGGTCCCCCGCGGTCTCGGCGCGACCGAGGTCGTCCAAGACCGGGAGGAACTGCTTGACGATCTCGGCCGCAGTCGCGTCACCAAGTTCGCTCTTCTCCCGCTCGGTGCGACGGCGATAGTTGGTGTACTCAGCCTGCACCCGACGCAGGTCGTCGAGGCGCTCCCGCGCGAGGCGCGCATCCTCGGTCTCTTCGACCGCGGCTGCGGATTCCTCGGGCAGATCAGAAGCTGCGGATGCGTTCATCGCTTCGTTGAGGAGGGATGCGAGGTCTTCGTCCGAGATGGTTTCTCGGTCGAGGTCCTCGGCCGCCTCTTCGTCTGCTGGTGCGTCGTCAGCCGTAGCGTCACTCGCAGCCGCTTCCGCGTCGAGGTTCGGCTCGCGAACCTTCCCGGTCTCCGGGTCGATCCGACGCTTGTCGCGAATGATCGGCTCTTCGTTCTCGGCAGGGTCTCGTTCGCCCCTGTTCTGCTCAGTCATCGACTAGTTCTTCTTCTCTTCGTCGTCTTCGTCTACAACTTCAGCATCGACGATGTCCTCGTCAGCGTCGGTCGCTTCGCCTTCGGTCGGGGCCTGCGGGGCTTCGCCCTCTTCGGCCTGCTGAGCGTAGATAGCCTGACCGAGCTTCTGCTGCGACTCATTGAGCTTGTCGAATGCGGTCTTGACAGCCTCGTCGTCTTCGCCGGCGAGCGCAGTCTTCAGCGCGTCGACGTCGGCCTGCACGTCATTCTTGACGTCGGCGGGGAGCTTCTCGTCGTTGTCGGAGATGATCTTTTCGACCTGGTAGACCGTCGACTCAGCGAGGTTGCGGCGCTCGGCAGCGTCGCGACGCTCCTTGTCCTCTGCCTCGTGTTCGGCAGCTTCCTTGACCATGCGGTCGATGTCTTCTTGCGGGAGGCTCGAGCCGCCCGAGATGGTCATCGACTGCTCGGTGTTGGTGGCTTTGTCCTTCGCGGAGACGTGCACGATACCGTTCGCGTCGATGTCGAAGGTGACCTCAACCTGCGGAATACCGCGCGGAGCCGGTGCGATACCGGTCAACTCGAAGGTGCCGAGCGGCTTGTTGTCGCGCGTGAACTCGCGCTCACCCTGGAACACCTGGATCTGCACCGAAGGCTGATTGTCTTCCGCCGTCGTAAAGGTCTCGGAACGCTTGGTCGGGATCGCGGTGTTGCGCTCAATGAGCTTGGTCATGATGCCACCCTTGGTCTCGATTCCGAGGCTCAGCGGGGTGACGTCGATGAGGAGAACGTCCTTGCGCTCACCCTTGAGAACACCTGCCTGGAGGGCCGCACCCACGGCGACAACCTCATCCGGGTTCACACCCTTGTTGGGTTCCTGACCACCGGTGAGCTGCTTGACGAGCTCCGAAACGGCGGGCATACGGGTCGAACCACCGACGAGCACGACGTGGTCGATGTCGCCAACCTTGACGCCTGCTTCCGCGATGACGTCGTTGAAGGGCTTCTTGGTGCGGTCGAGGAGGTCCTTGGTGAGTTCTTCGAACTTGGCGCGGCTGAGGCTTGCGTCAAGGTTCGCGGGGCCCGAGTCGGTCAGCGAAAGGTAGGGCAGCTGGATGGAGGTGCTGGTCGAGTTCGACAGCTCCTTCTTTGCCTGCTCAGCGGCTTCCTTGAGGCGCTGGAGCGCGATCTTGTCATTCGAGACGTCGACACCGGTCTGGCTCTTGAATTCCTTCGTGAGGTATTCGACGACGCGCTGGTCCCAGTCGTCACCACCGAGGCGGTTGTCACCGGCAGTTGCGCGAACCTGGATGGTCGAGAAGTCGTCGTCCTTACCCACTTCGAGGAGGGAGACGTCGAAGGTACCGCCACCGAGGTCGAAGACGAGGATGAGTTCGTCTTCCTTACCCTTGTCGAGGCCGTATGCGAGGGCTGCTGCGGTGGGCTCGTTGATGATGCGGAGCACGTTGAGGCCCGCGATCTCGCCGGCTTCCTTCGTGGCCTGACGCTCAGCGTCGTTGAAGTAGGCGGGAACGGTGATGACCGCGTCGGTCACACTGTCACCGAGGTAGGTTTCGGCGTCGCGCTTGAGCTTGCCGAGCGTACGCGCCGAGATCTCCTGCGGCGTGTACTTCTTGTCGTCGAGCGACTGAGTCCAGTCAGTACCCATGTGGCGCTTGACGGATGCGATGGTGCGGTCGACGTTCGTGACGGCCTGGCGCTTGGCAGTTTCACCGACGAGCACCTCGCCATCCTTGGCGAATGCGACGACCGAGGGGGTCGTACGCATTCCCTCGGCGTTGGCGATGACCTTCGGCTCGCCACCTTCGAGGACTGCAACGACAGAGTTCGTGGTTCCGAGGTCAATACCAACGGCACGTGACATGTGTTCTCCTTTTGGCTTTTCTTAGTGCGGTCTGCGGTTTCTCGGATGCTATGGGAGCGATTTCCCGAAGAAGCAACCTTGAGTGAACCTGACTCAAGCTTAGTCTTGAGCCGGAGCGTGTCAAGTTTGAAAAGCTGAGAGTTGAGTGGGGGTGGCTCAAGTCTTGCGGTGGCCAGGCGATCAAGACAAGGTGGGCCACCACACTCAGCGATATTCCAGGCGCAACCGGTCCTGTGCATAGTGGAGCACGGCAACAACTTCAATCAGCTCGGACTCCTCGAATACCCGATACCAGAGGTGGTAAGGAAAGACGTCCGTCTTGACGTTCCGCAGTCCCCGATATGCGACACGCGCCAACAGAGGTCGATCGCGAATTACTTCAATGGCGAGGTCGATTTTCTCTACGAAACGCTCAACCTCATGGGGCGCTTCGGCCAGGTACCAGTCAATTGCCTGACTGTAGTCATCATCTGCGGTCCGACGAAAAACTAGTTGAAAGGTCACGCAGATTTCTTCGCTGCAGAAATTTTGCGTTGCCCTCGCGCACGGACGTCCCCCCAGGAAACATGGTCATCAGGGTGGGCGTCTGCTTCGCGAATCCGGGCATCCAGTTGGCTAGCGAGTTCCGGGTCGACCTCGATGTGTAATGAATCGTCGATCGCATCACGAAGCTCGCGACGGGTAGCTGCATCGAGCTGCAGCACTTTCTCCAAGAGATCGCGGTCAACCATGAGTCCAAAATACTCCCGAAACCTGACTATTCAGCTTTGAGTCACACGTATGCGTGCTTGGCGCGTCGCATGCACCACCTCGAGAAACTGATCCGCGAGTTGCCGCGACCCCGCACGCATCCGTGCCTCAACTTGCTCAAACGCAGCAATCTGCGATTCAAATGCCGCTGAGCGATCGGGGTTCTCGGCGAGATCTTCAATGCACCACTCTCTGAACCGAGCCAAGCCCGCTTCGGGGTGAAATTGCACGCCCCAAGCCGACCCGATTCGGAAAGCCTGATGCGCGTAGTCAACGCCGGTACCGAGCAACACAGCCCCCGGCGGCAGCACATCAATCCCGTCGGAATGAAATGCCGCAGATATGAAATCATTCGGAAGCCCGCCGAACACTGCGTCATCGGCCGCCGCATCGGTCCACGACACTTCGACCGCGCCCGATTCGAGGCCCTGCGGCGCAGAGACCTTGACGCTCCCGCCCATCGTCGCGGCAATCAGTTGCCCTCCGAGACAAATACCCAGCGTCGGAATTTCCTTGTCGGCAGCGTCCCTAATGAGCGACCGGACGTCCTCGAGCCAAGGAGCCCGTTCATCTGCGTAGGCATTCATGTGACCGCCAAGAACAATCAGGCTGTCTTCCGCGACCTCGCGTGGCAGCGGTTCCCCCGAATAGGGGCGAATGACCCGAACGGTGACCGCGGCATCCTCGAGCCAGCCAGCGAACTGCGCCAGGTCCGCGGCCTCGTCGGGTTGGATCACGAGCACCGAAGGCTGCGCGCCGGATGCCTCAGAGGACATCGATTCAGGATGCGCAGTTTCGGGATCCGCAACCGCCGGAGCTGCCTTGAGTTCCGATACAGCTTGGTGAGTCGTGTCCTGCGACATTCGATCCCTCTTTCCTCCGAATAACCAGACGACACGCTCAACAATTCGGCGTCGGCCCTGCATTCCTCGCACCGGCACCGATCTGAGCGTTCTTGCTCGGACTCTATCCCACCGGTTGCGGTTTCGGGCGCTCTGAGCGATCTTGCACTATCCGCTTATCGAAGCGGCCGCTCTCACCTACCAAATCAGGAGAGAGCGGCCACTGCGCACGAACGATTAGAGCACCTTGGACAGGAACGCCTGCGTCCGTTCGTGCTGCGGGTTGGTAATCACTTGATTGGGAGGTCCTGCCTCGACGACGTAGCCCTGGTCCATAAAGATCACTTCGTCCGCGACCTCACGAGCAAAGCCCATCTCGTGCGTAACCACAATCATGCTCATTCCTGTGAGTGCGAGGTCCTTCATTACATTGAGTACTTCCCCAACGAGTTCCGGGTCCAGCGCCGAAGTCGGCTCATCAAAAAGCATCAGGCTCGGTTCCATCGCCATCGCACGAGCGATCGCGATGCGCTGCTGCTGTCCACCTGAGAGCTGTGAGGGATAGTGCTTCTCGTGCGTGGATAACCCGACTTTGTCGAGTAAATAGCGAGCCTTTTCAACCGCATCCTTTTTCGAGACACCTTTAACTTTGGTGGGACCCTCAATGATGTTCTGCATCACCGTCATGTGCTGGAACAGGTTGAACTGCTGAAATACCATGCCCGTCTCGCGACGACGCTTCGCGATGGATTCCTCGCGCATCTCGTAGAGCTTGCCGTTTCGGTAGTCGTAGCCGACAAGCTGACCGTTCACCTCGATGGTGCCGCCGTCATGAGTTTCGAGGTGGTTAATACACCGAAGAAAAGTGCTCTTCCCCGATCCTGAAGGCCCAACAATGCAGGCGACCTTGCCCGTCTGCAGGGAAAGATCAATGCCTTTCAACACATCATTCGAACCGAATGACTTCGTGACGCCCTGCGCAACCAAGACTTTTTCATTTTTCATGAGTTACCTCCCCGCAAAGTGACGTTCGACGCGGCCTTGGGCAAGCGTCAACACCGTCGTGACGACCAGGTACCAGATGCAGACCACAATCAGCAGTGGAATGGTCTCGTAGGTTCGCGCGTATATGAGCTGTGCCGAGTGCAGTAGATCCGCCATCGCGATCACACTCACAAGCGAGGTGTTCTTGAGTAACGTGATGAACTCATTGCCCACCGGCGGAATGATCGCTGGCATGGCCTGCGGCAGGATGATTCGGCGATAGATCAGGCCGGGCGTCATCCCGACAGCCTGGGCGGCTTCGCGCTGTCCCTTCCCGACCGAGATGATGCCGCCGCGCACGACTTCGGCGATATAGGCCGCTTGGTTGAGTCCCAAACCGAGAATCGCGGCAGTGAGCGGCGTAATGAGGTCGTTCGCCTGCAGGCCAAAAATCCTCGGATAGAGCGCCCCGAAGTTATACCAAAAGATCAGCTGCACGAGCACGGGAGTGCCGCGGAAGAACCAGATGTACGCGCCCGCGAGCAGCTGCGCAATCTTGGTTGAGGACAGGCGCATGATCGCGAGCAGGAGACCAAGGATGATACCGATGACCATTCCGACGACGGTCAGCACGAGGGTATTCCCGAGTCCGGTGAGAATCTGCGGGTTAAAGAGGTACTCAAGGACGGTGAGCCATTGGAATCGCGAATTGGTTGCGACGCTGTACCCAACGATGATGACCGAGGCCACCAACAGCACGGTCAGGATGTTGCGGACGGGGTGCCGGAGCGGAATGACCGGTGGTTCTTCATTGGGCTCGGTCTTATGTCCTTGCGACGTCGCATCGGGCGGCGCCGCTGATGAGTTTTGAATCGTCATGGTCGCGGCCTACCAAGTGATTTCGGGGTTGAGTTCGGCCTCGGTGATACCGCTGTCGACAAGACCCCAACCATTGAGGATTTCTGTATAGGTGCCGTCATCAATAAGTTGCTGAAGGGCAGCTTCCACAGCAGGTCCGAGCTCCGAGTCTTTTGGCAGCGCGAGTCCAGTCGGGTAGGGCTCAAGGTGATGCCCGACAATTTCGGCGTCATCGGCTTGATCCACGAGGTATGCAACGTTGGTGGTGCCGTTCCAGTAGAGTTCCACGCGGTCTGACTGCATGGCGAGCCAGGCGTCGTTGGCGGTCGGGAAGACATTCAGGTCGATGGCCGCTTCGCCATTCTCTTCACAAGTGGCGCTCTGCTCCTCACCAAATTCGTGCTGGCGTGAGCCCTGCATGACGGCAACCGACATGCCGCACAGGTCTTCGATTGTGACATCCGTGAGGCCGGAGTCAGCGCTCGCGGCAAATGCCTGATTGACCAAAATCAGCGTGACAAAGTCGATTGTTTCCGCGCGCTCGGGTGTAATTCCGATCTGGCCAGCAGCCATTTCAAAGCGCTCGGACTGCAACCCCGGAATCATGGACGCGAATTCAGTGATTTGCCACTCCACCTCGAGACCAAGCACTTCCCCCACGGCCTCGGCAATTTCAATCTCATAGCCAGCGAGCGAACCATCCTCATCCTGGTATCCCTCGGGCGGGAACGTTGCTGGCGTTGCGATCGTGATGGAACCCTGGTCAGCAATGTTTTCAGGGACGAGGCCAGCAGGGCCTTCGGCCGGGACGCCCTCGGTTGAGGATGCATCCGCACCGCCCTGGGCACAACCCGCCAAGGCAATCGCTAGGCCGGCGGCCATCAGGCTAAACGCAAAACGTGACTTCTTTTTCATTTCAGAACTCCTTCGTTCCTTCACTGCTACTGGTATGCGACGAATGCGCGAGTGGGTGACATGTGATCAATTGCGAAGTCTGTTTCGCCGGTGGTGACGAGCTGCGCAATTGCCTCACCCATCGACGAAGCGAACTTGAAGCCGTGACCGGAGAACCCGGTCGCCGCAATGACTCGGCCATCGGTGGAAACCGGGCCAACTACCGGGTGGTCATCAGCGGTGTATCCCTCGTGATAGGCCTCTCGACGCACCGCGATGTCGTGGAGACCGTTGAAGCCTCGGCGAACCGCTTCTCGCGTGGCCTCGACGTACTCATCTTCGATGGTGCGGTCCCAGCCGTCGGCTGCGTCGAGCAGCGTCCGCGGCAAGTGCAGGTTCACTTTGACGAAGTTCCCATCAACGCTCGGGAATGCGGTGAGGTCCAGTCCATCTCCGCGTCGGAGGGTGGGGACGAAGCGATCGGGACCGAACTCACGAGGCTGATCGGTGGGGAACCAAATGGACACGATTCGCTCGGGCCGAACCCGCGGTATTACACCCCCGAGCAGCTCATCCGCCCATGGGCCGGGCGCCACGATGACGCGATCGAAAGTCTCAGTTCCGTGATCGGTGGTGACGGTTGCCTCGGATGCACTTTCTTCCACCGCGCTGACGCGCACGCCCGTGCGGAGTTCCATTCCAGCGTGCTGAGCCTGTTCAATTGCGGAAATTACCGCTGCTTCCGGGCGCAATAGTCCGCCAAGCGGGTCATATATTCCGATTTCACCGTCGTATAGCCGCCACTGCGAGAAGCGCTCGGCCATCGCATCATGACCGAGTTCAAGCAGCTCGAGATCATATGCGTCGGCATTTTCGCGGATGCTCTGGAGATCTTCGTGGTCGGGGTTTCCGATTGTGAGCGAACCGTGCTGCTGGAAGAGTGTCCGTCCGCTTCGCTGTTGAAGCTCCTTCCACAGCGGCGCTGCAGACTGCAGCAACTCCGCGTACTCAGGCCCTTCCTTATAAGCGACCCGATACATGCGGGTTTCGCCAGCCGATGCCCCTCGATTGCTTGCGGGGGCGTACTGATCAAATCCCGTCACGGCTACGCCGCGGGCGGCGAGCCTCCATGCCGTCATCGAACCGATGGCTCCCATGCCAATGATTGCGACTCTTGGTGCAACTGCCATTCCAGCTCCATTCAGCGCTGCTCGTCTCTCGCGACATTGCGATTGAGATGACTGTAGTGGATGCTGCAGATTAGATCAAGAGCGTAGTGTCACTTCAATATTCACTACTCGGATGCGATCAGAGTTGGTCCCGATCACACCGTTTTCTAGATCGTCGAGTTCGGAAACGGTGGTGATGGCATTTCATTACTGCCGATGAAGCGTGATGCGATTTGGTTGAAGAGCGCCCCTTGATTTGCTGAAGTGTTCTGGTTCCGTGCAGCGACCTGAAGGACAAGCGCATAGCCCACAGTCAGTGGCACCAAACTCTCACTGGCGAGATTTGAGATTGTCGGTGGTGTCTTGATGATCATCCGTACGCGATCACGCAGCGAGACACCGAGCGCCTCAGTGATGAGAATGACATCCGTCTCGGTCGCGCTCGCATGTTCGATAATTGCATCCACTTCTGGAGTCTGGTGATAGGGCGCGAAGAGCACAATGACGTCGTCTGCACTCAGAGCAAGCAGATCATCCGCGATTCGATACCCCGTGTGCGACAGCGCGACAGCGTCGCAGCCAATTCGTGTGAGATGAAGTGCCAAGAACCCCGCGATGAAGCTGCCTGGACCAAGTCCAAACGTGAATACGCGGCGCGCAGCAGTCAATAGGGTTGCCGCTGCGTCGAATTGTTCGTCATCCAAGTCCTGCCGAAATCCCTCTAAGACACCGACTGAATCGGCGAACATGCTCATCAGGGGTCGTTCGGTTGCGAGCATTTGATCAATGTTGTGATCGAGTGCCGCTGACATATTCCGACGTCGAAGCACATCTTCCAAAAGCTCGCGCTTGAGGTCTCGGAGGCCACCATAACCAAGTTTCTGAACAGTACGTACGACAGTCGCGTCACTTGTCTCTGACGCCGCAGCAATCTGGAGCGCCGAGGCGTCAATCACCTCATCGGGATGCCGGAGAAGATAATCGCCGATCTTCCGCTCCGTCGGTGTGAGGTTAGCCAGTGCCTGCGTATAGCGCTCTTGAAAGCTGCCTTCAGTTGTCATCGTCGCCCAATTGTTCGTTCACCATTGAATGTTCGCCAATAGTAGGGCGGGCGACGCTGGGGAACTCAACAATGCTGCGGAGGGCAGCATCCCCAGCAGCAAACCCTGGCAAACTAACACCATGAATCGGCGGCCGCTCTCGCGCATCCTTGCCACCACGCTCGCGCTGGTGGCGGCGACGCTGCTGACCGGCTGCAGTGTCGCCGTTGATTTCTTGGCTGAGCCGTCGGATGCGCCGCAAATCACGCTCGAAGGCTCCGCCGAAGAGACCTACGACCTGAGCCACGATGCGCCACTGGCCCAGGGCTCCGCCGGTGCCGAAGCAGTGCTCGAACTCGTGAACCGAGTGCGCGTGCAGGAGGGACTCGATCCGCTCGAGTTGAACGCGCAGCTAAATGAAGCCGCCCAGGCACAGGCCGATCACCAAGCAAGTATCGAAACGATGACCCACGACGGACTCGGCGGGCTCGGCGAACGCGTCTCTGCCACCGACTATCAGTGGCGGATGGTCGCCGAAAACGTGGCAACCGGGCAATTGTCGTATAGCCAAGTCATGACCGGATGGGTCGATTCACCCGATCACTACGCCAATATCGTCAATCCCGATCTCACCGAAATGGGATTCGCTATGACGATCGGCGCTGACGGCCGGACCTACTTCGCGCAGGTCTTCGGAACGCCACTCTTCTAGCCCTCCTTCCGCACGGACCCCGCTTGGGAACATTCAGGGAATGTCATGCCATGATTCGAAGATTGAGGTAATCGGAGGCACGTAAACATGGCACGCTCGGAAGGGCTGGACGGGGCTGCAAGGATTGCAGCTGCGATTGAAGATCTCGGACCCCGTTCGTTCGGCGGCTCCCTAGCATGTTTCGGCGCCGTCCACGGCGGCAAGGTCGATAACTATCACGAACTCGTCGAAGTCCATTCCGTTGCCAGGCACCTCATCCTGCTCTTTGAAGACGGTGTCTCGGTGCACATCTGGCACCCGATGGGGCTAAAACTGGGTGTGCCGGGGCTTGTCATTACCGGGGCATCCAAGGTCGTTCTCGAAGTAATGACGATCGGCTCCGAAGGCGAACCAACAACTACGCGAACCACCGAATATCGCGTGACCGACTCCGCGGAGGTGGAAGTCCGCGCGGACTGGGATGCCCGCATCCCCAAATTCTGGCGCTTCGGCCGGAAGCGGCGCGAGCGAGTGATCACCGGCGAGGAACTCAGTCGCCCGATCATCGCCGCGCCAGCATTCGAGATCATTGACCACGAGGAATATTTCACGCCAGCGGACGACTGAGGTGTCCGGCGCGAGACTCGGTAACGCGCCCGACGCATCCACCGCTTAGACTCCGCTGTGTGAGCACCTCGACGACGCCGGAGCACGGCAAGCCAGACACCGCATCCGATCTGCTGACGACCCAGGACGGCGAGCAGATTCCCGCGAAGGAACAGCGCCGTCGCGCCTTCGCGTGGCAGCTCTACGACGTGGGTAACTCGGCATTCCAGGCCGTGGTCGTCACGTTCGTGTTCGCGACCTACCTCGCATCCGATTTCTTTCTCGACCCTGCCGTGGTTGCGCAAAAGGTCGACCCGGATTTGGTGAGCGCGACGAATCCACAAAACCCGGCGTACCTCGCGGCACAAGCGGGATCGCAGCAAATTATGAGCGGGCTTGACCTTGCGGCAGCGATCATCGTCGCGGTGATTGCGCCGGCGCTCGGTCGCTCGGCTGACGGATCAAAGAAGCGCAAGCTCTTCCTCGCGCTGTTCTCCGGCATCACGATCGCGTGCATGCTCGCAATGTTCTTCGTGTTCCCTGATGCCAAGTTCCTCCTATTTGGGGCTGCGCTTCTCGCTCTCGGCAAGGTGTTCTCGGACCTCGCCGAGGTGAACTACAACGCGATGCTTTCGCAGGTGTCAACGAAGGACAACGTCGGTCGCGTCTCTGGCACCGGTTGGGGACTCGGATATATCGGCTCGATCGTCTTGCTGCTCGTGCTGCTCGTGCTTTTCCTCCAGGATTTCAACGGGGATGCTCCCGGTATTGGTATTTTCGGGGTACCTGATGGGCTTGAGGGCCAGGCACTCAATATCCGCCTCGCTGTCGTCGTCGCAGCTCTGTGGTTCATATCCTTCGTAATTCCGCTGCTGCGTCGCGTCCCCGAAGCTGACGCTCCCGCAGGCGTTAAGCGAGTCGGATTCTTCAAGGCCTATGGCGAACTCTGGAAGACGCTGGTGTGGCTGTGGAAGAACGACCGGAAACTGCTGCAGTTCTTGCTATCCAGCGCGATCTTCCGTGACGGTCTGGGCGCGATCTTCGCCTGGGGCGCGGTGCTCGCCTCGCAGGTCTACGGATTCTCCGGCAGCGAAGTCATTTACTTTGCGGTTGCCGCCAACCTCGCCGCAGGCTTCGGAACGCTCATTTCCGGCTACCTGGATGACAAGTTCGGCCCGAAGACCGTGATCATCGCGTCCCTCGTCTGCCTGCTCGTTGCGGGCGTGGTGCTGATGTCCACGGGCAACGGCAAAACCGTATTCTGGGTGCTCGGCCTCATCCTGTGCCTCTTTGTCGGACCGGTGCAGTCGGCCTCGCGCTCCTATCTTTCGCGCGCGGTACCGACCGGTCACGAGGGTGAGATCTTCGGGCTCTACGCCACCACCGGCCGCGCTGCCGGATGGATCGCAAACTTGCTCTACTTCGCATTCATCACGTGGCTCATGCAGCCCAAGGCTGGCGTGTGGGGCATCCTTATTACGCTCGCAATCGGCCTCGCGATCATGCTCACCGTGCCGGCGAAGCGTCCGGTCGCGAAGCTCGACCAGTAGTTAGGTTGGATGTGCGGGTCGGTGAGATGACTTCTTGCTGTCCCGCACTTCCGCATTGCTGCACAGAATGGAGTCCCTGTGAACCCGAGTCAGCCCTCACCCAAGCCAGGACCACGCGAGGAACCCTCGGCCATTCCCTCGCTCGGAGCATCGGTGCGTTCGCGCATCCCCGCCTTTGAGGTAATGCGCATTACGGATGAGATTGGCCGGCGAAGAGCGTCTGGCCACGACGTACTGTCGCTGTGTGCCGGAGAACCTGAACCACGCCCCGGCCCGCGGTCGGTAACAGCCAGCGGATATACCGGGCCTCTCGGCATCCCATCGCTTCGACGGGCAATCGCCGAACATTACAGGCGCTGGTACGACATCGACGTCGATCCCGAACAAGTCGCGGTCACGACCGGCTCCTCGGGAGCGTTTCAGCTCGCGTTCTTGACTGCATTCGACCCGGGCGACCGAGTCGCGCTCGCGAGCCCCGGATACCCTGCCTACCGCAACATCCTGCGAGCGCTCGGGGTCGAGGTCATCGAGATCGCGACTGGACCCGACACCCGATATCAGCCGACGCCGACGCTACTCGACACGGCAGCTGCCCAGCACGGGCCGCTCTCCGGACTCATTCTTGCGTCACCCGCGAACCCAACCGGCACGATGCTTTCGCGCGCCGACCTCTTGGCGCTGGTGGAGTGGTGCCGCACAAACGGCACTCGCATGGTGAGTGACGAGATTTATCACGGCATCACTTACCCGCAGCCCGGTGATTCCGACCCACGAGGAGTGACCGCGCTCGAACTTTCCAGCGATGCGATCGTCATCAACTCGTTTTCGAAGTACTGGGGGATGACCGGTTGGCGGCTTGGTTGGGCGATCCTGCCACCTGCACTCGTGCCGCCATTTGAAGCGCTCGCGTCGAATTTCGCGCTATCGCCGCCCGCACCGGCGCAGGATTTTGCACTATCAGCCTTCACCGAGTCGGCCTATGCCGAACGCGAGGAAGTCGTCGCTGGATTCGCGCGCGCTCGGTCACTGCTCCTGGATGCGGAGCCGCAGCTTGAGTGGGGCGTCTCGGCTCCCTCCGACGGTGCGTTCTACTTTTACGCCGATCTCGGGAAGCAGCTTGAACGATTTGGCGACTCGACCACGTATGCTCGCGAGCTCTTGCAGGTCGCGGACGTGGCGGTGGTTCCCGGCAATGACTTCGACCCCGCCGGCGGTCACCGCACGGTGCGGTTGTCCTTTGCCGCTGGTGAACAAACAATCGCCGCGGCGATTGCGCGCATCCTGCAGTTTCAGCGCAGCGGGTAGGTCGCGATTTTACTCGCCCCTCCAGAAGCCGCCTGCCCTACCCGGGTCTTGTCGGAGGCGCGAAGTATCCTGTTCTTTAAAGCAGGAGGGAAACGAATGACTCTCATTGAGATGAACAAACTGATCAATGTCCACACTGTGGATACTCACGATTTCGCTCGCCGCCGGGACGAGATTCTTGTTCGAGTGGGCAGCACGTACGACGAACTGCTCGCCAAAGAAGACACCTACTCACTTACGAAGACAGAATCGGCAGCGCTCCTCGAACTGCGTAACCTGGACTTCCTCATCGGTGAGTAGCCACCGTCCAAACGCCACGTCGGACGAGAACCACATCGTCCAAGCAGCAACAGAGTGGGCAGGTGAACTCCTCTACGACCTCGCCCGCATCCTTCCCTCAGATGCAATCGAATTAGTGCCCAATGTCGACACCATGGAAGGAACAGGCCGCGTCACGGTCTCCCATCCAGGCATCCCTCTGCTCGTTGAAGGTAAGCCTGTTCTAGAACTCGAGATCGCGTATTGGCTCGTCTCACGTTCCTCAATAGATCCAAGACTCACGGTTGAGTCATCATCACTAAAGTTGCGAGTGGTCGATGTACAAATGCCACTATTTTCGCTTGATTTTAGGCGCAACGAGAAAAAGAACATTCCAGCCAGCCACTACAACGTTCATGCCAAGCGTGACGACATGGTGTGGGCAATGGCATCCGCAGGTCGGCGTCATCGTGGACGACGCCGTCGGCAAGCACTCGACTCCGGCAAGCGCAATCCGCAATTTAGCGACCTCCATTTCCCGACCGGAGGGGCGCGGTATCGCCCTTCCTTAGAGGATGTTCTTCAATTCGCCATTCTTGAGTTTGGAATCGACACGAGACCAGAGGCCGATGATGTGCTGATAGAGCGTCGACGCGTTTGGCGAGAAATTCAATTGCGCGCTGCCATCGGTGATGACCTTGAAACTGCCATTAGTGAGTTGGAAGCTCAAGGGTTTGCTGTTGAACGGACGCGGACAGTGCCCTCGCCTCGGCGCGAACGAACTGACCGATACTAGGAACGCCGAATACGCGTAGGTCTGGAGAGCGCCAGATACCGTCTTGAAGGCTTCAGGCCGCAGGAAGGGTGAAGCCCAGCAATACCAGAATCCTTTCCCCAGCGATCCGCGGCATACTTTGGGAATGACGGCCAACGACGCCCCGCACCAAACCGCGCGCTCACGCATCCGCCCCGCAAGCCGCGCCGAGCAACTCGCGACCGGCCGCGCGTTGCGAAAGCAATCACCGCGGAAATCACTCGCGACCCTCAAACCAACAGGCCGCGATCCCGTAGCCCACCTCGAGGAGCAGAACGCGACTCGGCTCCAGCACCTCGTGCCGTTGCGGTTCGGGCGGATGCTCGCCAGTCCATTCGCGTTCTACCGCGGCACCGCGGGACTGATGGCCCTCGATCTCGCGAATGATCCGCACTCGGGCATCCCGGTACTCGCCTGTGGGGATGCGCATGTCAGCAATTTCGGGTTCTTCGCCTCCCCCGAACGTCGGCTCGTGTTCGATCTCAACGATTTCGACGAAGTCGCAATCGCGCCGTGGGATTGGGATGTGAAACGGCTAATCACGAGCATCATTGTCGGCGGATTCGACAATGGCGACGATGAGCCATCGATTCGGAAGAGCGCCCTCGCTGCCTTCGCCGCGTATGCGGATGGGCTGCGCGCGATGGTCGATCAGAGCCCCGTGGAGCGCTACTTCGTGCAACCACATATCGAGGCGCTCACCGCAAAGATCGACAAGCACACGCGAAAGGTACTGGAACGCTCGGTTGATTCGGCGCATAAGCGGACTTCGGAGCGCGCTGTTCGGCGCAATACCGAGCGAGATGAAGATGGCCGCTTGCGGTTCATCGAGCAGCCACCACGCATGACGCGGCTTGACAATATGAACGCGCCCCTCGTTGGTCGACTCTTCGATGAGTATCGCAGCACCGTCACCTTCGATGTCGCGTCGGTGCTCGCACAGTACGCCCCGACCGATACGATTCGCCGCGTGGTCGGGGTCGGTAGCGTCGGTACGCGCTGCGCATTGCAGCTGCTCGAAGGTGCCGATGACGACACCCTCGTGCTGCAGATCAAGCAGGCGAACCAGTCCGTGCTCGCGCAGTATGGCGGGTTCGCGCAGCCCCTTCGGTTGGCGGATGCCGTGGGCCGGCTTGGCCAGGGAGCTCGCGTGGTCAACGGCCAGCGGCTGCTGCAGGCGGTGTCGGACCCCTTCCTCGGGCACCTGCAATTCGACGACAGTGACTTCTACGTGCGCCAGTTCCACGATATGAAGGGCTCGGTGGAGCTCACAGAACTCGACTCGGATGGGTTTCGCGACTATGGCATCCTGTGCGCAACGCTGCTCGCGCGAGCGCATTCGCAGAGCCCGCTTGCGGTCGAGGTGGTGGGCTATATCGGGGCCTCAAAGACAGTCGCCGAGGCAATCGTCGATTGGTCCTTCGCCTACGCCGAACAGTCCCTTGCCGATTTTCGGGCACTGGAGGCCGCGGCCGCAGCGGGGCGCATCGAGGTGCAGCGCGAAGACTGACCGGCGCCGCAGGTCACGCAACCGCCTGCGAAACTTTCCGCGCCGCTACAAGTTCCCGAACCCGCGGCAGCACGTACTGCCCCAGCTCAATATTGACCGCGTTCCAATCGCCATAGCCACGCAGCGAGAAAGTGGTGTATCCGAGGTCGTAATAGGCCGCGAGCGCCTCGGCGACGCGTTCATAGCTGCCGACGAGCACCGCGGATGATCCAATCGCGCCGGTGGTTTGCGCGAGCTTCGTCCACAGCACCCCGTCGTGAAGCTCTTCGCGTTCCGCGATGTTCAGGATGCGGTGGGTAGATTCCGCGCCCTGTTTACCCGAGTGCGCCTTCACCTCGCTCGCCGCCCGATTCCGCGAGGCCCACGCGGCGAGTCGCTCCTGGATGCGATGGGCTTCGGCCCAGGCCAATTCATCCGTCGGCGCAGTGATCACGCGCGAGTCAAGCATCAGTCCGAGCGGCGCATCCCGGTCGGCTTTCGCCTCGAGAGCGCGGAGCTTCGCGATCTCCGCGCGCGATTCCGCGAGCGGTTCGGTGAAGGTCGAGAAGATATCGGCCGCGGCCACGCCGGCCTGGAAGGCGGCCGCCGAGGAGCCGCCGACCGAGATGGGCAGCGGCGCTCCGGCGTGCGGTTTGATGCGCGGCGTGTAATCGCGGATCGTGTAAAACTCACCCTCGAAATCGAAGGATGCGTCCTCGCCCCAGCTGCGGCGGAGGAACTGGGCATATTCGGTCATCCGCCGATAGCGCTCATCCTTCGTGGCGAAGTCACCCTCGCGCTGCTGATCGGAGTCCAGCCCGCCCGCGATGAGGTGCACCTGCGTGCGGCCGCCATTGATCTGGTCAACCGTGCCATAGGCGCGCGCCGCCATCGTGGGTGCCAGCGCGTTCGGCCGCAGCGCGATGATCGACCCGAGCCTGTCGGTGTGCTGGCCGATTGTGGTCGCCACCGTGAAAGGATCCAACGAATACGAAGAGTAAATGATGATCGTCTGGTCGAAGCCGCTGGCTTCCATGATCTGTGCCGAGGCGATGGTCCGCTTCACGTCAATCTCGGCGACATCGACCCCGTTCCATCCGTCTGCCGTGCTCAATGTGCCGACAAATTTCACGTCGTCCTGGGCTGACACAGTGCTGGTTCTCCTTAGGATCCGCAAATTGTTGGATCTGGTACATTTACTTGGGTTGCCAGTCTACAGATCGAATAATTTGGCCGCAGCGCGGCCACCTGAGGGAGCTTCATTGCCCAACGCAATACCCGAACGCGTCTTCGCCGCAATCCCACCCGCGATAACGCCGTCAGCCCTCGACGAACTCACGAAGATTCTCGCCGCATCCGCCGCCGAAGCCGACGCGACCGGACGACTCTCCTGGGACTCGATCGAAACGGTCCACGAGGCGGGACTCCTCACCGCGACGGTCTCGGAACGGTTCGGCGGTCGCGAAATCGACTTCGGCAGCTACGTGGATGCGTACGCCGCCATGGGTGAGGGCGACCCCGCGGTTGCCCTGGTGGCGCTGATGACCTCGATGCAGCATTCCGCGGTCGCCAGTGGCGTCACCTGGCCCACCGATGTCTACGAGCAGGTGCTGCAGGATTCGGCGAAGCGTCCAGTGCTCGTGAACACCGCACGTTCCGAGCCCGCGCTCGGCGCGAGCGAACGCGGCGGTCAACTCGCCACCACGGCGCACAAGACTGAACGCGGCTGGGTGATCAACGGCCGCAAAGCGTTCGTCACCGGTTCCGAGCTTCTCGACTGGCACGTCGTCCTCATCGCACTCCCCGATGAGGGTGGGCTCGCGCGCGCCTTCGTCCCCGGTAACGATCCGGGTATCGAGGTCATCCAAAGCTGGGATGGGATCGGGATGCGCGCCTCGAGCACGCACGATGTGGTCTATCGCGAGGTCGAGATTCCGGATGAGCACCTCATCCCATCGACCGGCGGCACCGGACCCGCGATCATTGGCGCGATGTTCGGTATCGGATTGAGCGCGATCTATCTCGGGGTGGCTCGAGCGGCACGAAACGCGCTCGTGAAGTTTCTGAACGAGCGGGTGCCAGCCTCGCTCGGCGCACCGCTCGCGACCGTCGAGCGGCTGCAGGATGCGACCGGTGAGGTGACGGCGGAGTTGATTGTCGCCGAGGAAGTGCTCCACTCGGCAACCACCCAGCTCAGTCAGGGCGTCGAGCCGGATGCGACCCGCATCGCCGCGACCAAGCTCATCAGCACGCGCGCCTCGATCAATGTCGTGCAGGAATCACTTCGCATTGCGGGTAGCTACGGGCTCAGCGGCAGCGGCCCGATCCAACGACACCTCCGGGACGTGCTGTGCGCGCGACCGAATCCACCGCAGGAGGACGTCGCGATTCGACGTCTCGGTATCAACTCCCTCGCGGAGGCACACTGGCGACTCAACAACTCCACACTGAGAGACAACAACGCATGAATTTGCTCCCCATTTCGCCCCGTTCATCGCGCCGTCGTGCCGTGCGTGGGGTGGCCATGATCGCCGCCGCAGCCGCAACCCTCGTGCTCAGCGCCTGCGCGGGAACGAATAGCAATCCCGACTCCACCGAGGCGGTCGAGGGCGGCACGCTACGCATCGACGGGCCGATGGACGCCGGAGCGAACCCCTGCCTCGACCCCTTCCAGGGTTGGGGTAGCGACTGGACCCTCCTCACCTCCAATATCGCTGAGCGACTCGTGGATCAGCATCCCGAAACCGGCGAAATCGTGCCGTGGCTCGCATCCGGGTGGGAGATCAGCGAAGACGGACTGAACTACACCTTCACCCTGCAAGAAGGCGTCACCTTCAGCGACGGCTCGGCGTTTAACGCGGAAGCCGTCAAGACCGCCTATGACGCGGACCTCGCCCTGCTCGAAGAGAACCCCGGAGTGCTCGGCGGCGCGGACATCGCGGGCCTCGAGTCCATCACCGTCGATGACGAATACACCGTGACCCTCACGCTCGACCAGCCCAACGCATCCTTCTTGAACCGACTCTCGTGGAACCGCCTCGGCATCCTCTCCCCCGCGTCCTACGAGCTTTCGGCGCAGGAGCGCTGCGAGGTCGGGATCTCGAGCACAGCCGCATTCGAGGTTACCGAGTTCACGCCCTACGAGTCGATCGTGTTCAGCGCCCGCGGGGACTACACACCGACTTCCACGCTCAACACACACGACGGCCCCGCACACCTCGACACGATCGAGTACTACTTCGTCGGCGAGAACAGCGTGCGCGTGGGCAACCTGACCAGCGGTGCGAGCGATATCGCGTGGAAGGTGAATCCCTACTCTCCCACCGACCTCGAGCAGTTTGCAGCGAACGGCAACATTACGCTCGAACAGCGTTCGATGCCCGGTACGACCTACTTCTACTGGACGAATACCGCGGCCGAGCGCCCGTTGAGTGACAAGAACATCCGCCTCGCGGTGCTCCACGCGCTCGACAATGAGACCTACGCCGACGTGCTCTACGGCGAGGACTACCCCGACCTCACCGGGATGTACGACAGCTCGACCTCGCTCACCGAACCCGCCGACGCGAGCCTGTACGCCTACGACCCCGAGCTCTCGGCCCAGCTGCTCGAGGAGTCTGGCTGGGAACTCGGCGAGGACGGTTACCGCGTCAAGGACGGCGAGCGGCTCACCATCGAGGCACTCAGTTACGGCACCGACCCCGTTGGGGAGGCGCTCCTGCAGTCCCAGCTCAAGGAAGTCGGCATCGACCTCCAGCTCATTGAGGTTCCGGCCGCCGAACTCGTCGCGCTCGAAAACGCGGGGGAATTCGACATCGCCTACGGCTACTTCAACGGCAGCGACCCAATCACACTCTTCCGCTTCTACAACCAACCGGGTGCTGGTGGGCTGCGCGGCCTCGACGAGGACACGACCGCCGCGATCATCGACCTCATGGATGCGAACCTCGCGGCCGCTGACGATGAGGAACGCCTCGCGCTCACGAACGAGTTGCAGACGCTCATGCTCGAAGAGGGCCTGATCCTGCCGATCTTCGATCGGATGCAGCAGGCTGCGGTGTCGGATCAGGTCGGTGGGTTCCAGTTCACCGCCGAGTCGGTGATCCGCTTCCACGACCTCTGGTTGAACCAGTAGCGAGGCGCCGCCCGCCAATGATCGCCATTGTGCTGCGAGTCACGCAGGCCGTGTTCGTACTGCTCGCGGCCTATACCGTGACGTTTTGTGTGCTGCGGCTGGTGCCCGGCGATCCGGTCACCGTGATGCTGACCGCGGGCGGGCACGAGGTGAGCAACGCCGATCCCGAACAGGTGGCCGTGCTCACCGCCAAGTTCGGGCTCGATAAGCCTCCGCTCGAGCAATACTTCGCGCAGCTGTGGGATCTCGTGCGCGGCGACTTCGGGTTCTCGTATCGCACCGGGAATCCCGTCATCGACGTGATCACCGACCGCGCACCGAGTACGCTCTCGCTGAGCGCCCTCGCGCTGGTGCTCGCGGTCATCGGCGGACTCGCTCTTGCCTGCGTGACTGCGCTCACGAACTGGCAGCCGCTGCGCAGACTCCTGCGGCGACTTCCCGCGCTCGGCATTGCCGTGCCCAGCTTCCTCGGTGGTCTGCTGCTCATCCAGGTCTTCGCGTTCTCGCTAGGCCTGCTGCCATCAGGGGGCGGTCGTGGCTTTTCGAGCCTGATCCTGCCCGCGCTCACACTGGCCATCCCCGCCGCCGCAGTGATCGCCCAGGTGCTCATGAAGGGGTTCGACGAGGTCGCGGTCGAGCCGTACCTCAATACCGCACGGATGAAGGGGCTGAGTCGAGTCCGTGTGCTGCTGCGGCACGGTCTGCCGAACGCCATCGCCCCAACCGTGACGATGCTCGCGCTCATCATCGGTTCGATGGTGACCGGCACGGTCGTGGTCGAAGAACTGTTCTCGCGCAACGGTCTCGGCAAAGAACTGCAGCAGGCGGTGCTGCATCATGACTTCCCGGTCGTGCAGGGCATTGTCGTGCTCGCATCAGTGCTTTTCGTCACGATCAACTTGCTTGTTGACCTCCTCTATCCGCTGCTCGATCCGCGCCAGCGCGACGATGCCGAAGTACCAGAGGAGATGCTCGTTTCGTGACTGCCCCTACCCGCGCGCTGTTCCGCCAACCCGGCGTGACCATCTCGCTACTGTTCCTCGTGTGGGTCGCAATCGCCGCGGTCTGGCCGCAGTGGCTCAGCGATGTCGATCCCACCTCGGTCGACCCCGACAGCCTGCTGCAGCCACCGAGTACGGCAGCTCTATTCGGGACGGATGAACTCGGTCGCGACGTCTATTCGCGCGTCGTGCAAGGTGCATCGCTGACCGTGCAGGCGGCATTTTTGGCGATCGTGATTGCCGCAGCCTTCGGCCTGTTCATCGGTGTCGTGGCGGGTGCCGCGGGAGGCATCCTCGACACCGCCCTGATGCGGATCGTCGACGTGAAACTCGCGGTTCCAGGTTTGCTCCTTGCTCTCGTGATCATCTCGGCCCTCGAGTTCAACGCCGTCAACGCAGCAATCGCGGTAGGAATTGGATTCATCCCGAGTTTCGCGCGCACCACCCGAGCGCGTGTGCTGACCGTTCGTTCCGCCGGCTACGTCGAGGCGGCTCGCACGAGCGGCCATTCACGAACCTCGATCCTTTTCAAACACATCCTGCCCAACGCATCCGGCCCGGTGGCAGCGCTCTTTGTCCTCGACTTCGGGGGCGCGATCATCGCCGTCGCCACGCTCAACTTCCTCGGTTTCGGCGCACAACCGCCGCTCGCGGACTGGGGCTCGCTCATCTCCGACGGTCGCAACTTCCTCACCACGGCACCGTGGGTGCCGCTGCTGCCGGGCCTCGTGGTGGTCTGCACCGTGCTCGCCTTGAACCACCTCGCTCGCTCACTCGAGGAGGTCTCGCGATGACACCATCCACAAGCCCCGCGACCCGGCCCGCCGCAAGCCTCGAGATCCGCGACCTTAACGTGTCCTACCGGCAAGGCCGTTCGTCGGTGGCCGCGGTGCGTCACGTCGATCTCGTCCTCCGCCCCGGCGAGGTTCTCGCGATCGTCGGAGAATCCGGTTCGGGAAAGAGCACCCTCGCATCGGCATTGCTCGGTCTCCACGAGCGCTCCGTGACGGTCGCAGCCGAGCGGATGCGCATCCTCGGCCAGGACATGCGGGATGCGCGGGAGCGTGACTGGCGCCACCTGCGACAAGACGTAATCTCGCTCGTGCCGCAGGACCCGCTCGTGAGCCTCAACCCGTCGATGCGCATCGGGCAGCAGGTGCTCGAGGCGCTGCGCAGTTCGGATGCGAGGCGGCAGGATCCAGCGCAGGTCCTCCACGATGCCGGGCTCGATGACCCCGAACAGCAGCTGCGCAAGTATCCGCACGAGCTTTCGGGAGGTCAGCGGCAACGCGTGCTCATCGCGATCGCCCTGGCCTGCGAGCCGCAGCTGATCATCGCCGACGAACCGACCAGCGCCCTCGACGTCACCGTCCAGCGGCGCATCCTCGACCACCTCGAAAGGCTCGTTCAAGCGCGAGGCATTTCACTCATCCTCATCACCCACGATCTCGCCGTCGCCGCCGAACGCTCGCATCGAATGCTGGTCCTCGACCAGGGCCTCGTGGCCGAGCAGGGACCAACGCAAGAGGTGCTCGAGTCTCGATCCCCAGTCGTTCGGCAGCTGCTGGATGCGGCGCCGGCGCGCAGCGCCTCGGGGGAGCTTGAGCTCGGCAGATTCGCCAACGGCGAGCCGGATCTTGCGCCATCAGCAGCCGAGCCGCTCATCGCGTTCCGCGGGGTGAGCAAGCAGTACCGGGTGCGGGCAGTCGACAATGTACAGCTCGAAATTCCGCGCGGGCAGACGCTCGGCATCGTGGGTGAATCCGGGTCCGGCAAGAGCACCCTGCTGCGCATTGCGCTTGCACTGACGCAGCCAAGCTCTGGAGAGGTCACGTACGCGGGCGAGAGCCTGCAGGAACTCGGGCCGCGAGCGCTTCGGGCGCTGCGCCGGAAGTTCCAGTTTGTGCAGCAGGATCCCTTCGCATCCTTTGATCCGCGCTACACGGTCGGCCGCGCCATTGCGGAGCCGCTCGACGCATTCCGAATCGGTACCCGGCAGCAGCGCCGCGCCCGCGTGCGGGAGCTGCTCGAAATGGTCGACCTGCCAGCGGAGTTTGCGGAGCGCTTACCGCACCAGCTTTCGGGCGGCCAGCGACAGCGCGTCGCGGTCGCTCGCGCACTGGCCGCGGAGCCGGAGACCATCTATTTGGACGAGCCCGTATCTGCGCTCGACGCCACCGTGCAGAAGCGCCTGCTTGACACACTGGTCGCGATTCAGCGCGACCTCGGCGTCACCTACGTGTTCGTCTCCCACGATCTCGCGGTGATCGCCCGAATTGCGCACCGGGTCGCGGTGATGCAGCACGGTCGAATCGTGGAGGAGGGTCCGGCACCGCAAGTGCTGCACGACCCTCGAGCCGGATATACCCAAGCGCTCCTCGCCGCGGTGCCCAAGAGCATCCACGAACCGCAGACTTCGGAGAGCACCTTGCATAACGCGCAGGAGTCTTGAAACTCCTCGAACCTTGCACTTCATTGACGCTGAATACCTAAATTGCTCCTACCCCAAGAGTGATCATTAGACACACGCGTCACATCTCACAGTGCCGAAGAGGCGTGATGGCGCGAGATCGGGATGGTCAATGATGAACTATTCGGGCAGAGCTGGCACGGTAGCGGGTCTTGCGGCCGCATTATTCGGTGCAGCCGGATATCTCTGGTGGTGGATGAGCACGCAAAACCCGATCAACGTGGTGACGATCACACTCGGGGCTGCCTTCGCTGCGCTCATCGTCACGCAGTTGATTCGTCTCTTCGTTGATCACGGCAAGGGAGCGAACACGCCGCTAACCCTCGTTGTGGCCGGCCTCTGGATATTTCTGATCTGCGGCATTGCCGGACTCGCGGTCGCGGGAGCAATCATCCGCGGCGATCACCTTGTCGCATCAACATTTACGATCCGGATGCTGTTTGTCGCCGCGTTCATTGCGGCCTATGCGGTAGCACTCTTTGCGGTGCGTCACCGATGGATTCTCCTCCCCATGGCACAGCTTCACGGCATTGACCCAAAGAAACCGGACGAGCCAGATCCGAACCCAATGGTCAGCCCCTTCGCCGCCGGCTACTTCATCGAGGAGTATCGACTGCAGCGCTCGCATTTCCTGCGCCAGC
Source organism: Gulosibacter sp. (assembly GCF_052090685.1). Taxonomy (NCBI): domain Bacteria; kingdom Bacillati; phylum Actinomycetota; class Actinomycetes; order Micrococcales; family Microbacteriaceae; genus Gulosibacter; species Gulosibacter sp. The sequence goes on from NZ_JBQDBE010000011.1 coordinate 84,973, forward strand.
TTCGGCTTGAGCAGGGTGCCGACCTGCTGAAGCGAGCGGGACGTGCACTTTCGATGTCGGAGTCTATTGCGGGCCTCAAGGCGCAGCACGAAGAGCTGGCCGGACTCTTGGTCGAGGCCACTAAGCCTCCGATAAATCGGTGGCTATTCGTTGGCAAGCGGCGCACCGTTCCGAGTGGGCAACGCATCCGCCAGCTCAGTGCTTCGCTGTACGAAGCCGCCAATGGACAGTCGAAATCACGTGACGTGTTTCTCATGAAAGTGCAGAATCAACTCGCCGTTGTTGCGCTGTTCCTGCTCGTAACGGTGGGAGCTTTCGCTGCAACCGGATGGGTTGTACCCATGGCTCTGGCCGGTGTTGCGGCGCTTATTTTTCGCATCCGCAAGCTCATGCCTGAAGGAGATCCTGCTGCATACGACGGCGGAGCCCGGTGGATGGCACTGTTCATCACACCCTTGCTCGGTGCGGTCTCGGCGGTGATCGGTCTGCTCGCGATCGCCGCGCTGGTGGGCGCGGACGTGCTCAGTGACACCCTTGGCGCTGGGCTCGAGCTGCCAGAAGGACTCGGCATCGATTCCGGGCCGCAGGAGTTCGGAATTCTCGCCCTGGGAATCGCGATTGCCTTCGGATGGTCAGCCCGGCTACTCGACACCATGCTTTCGACGCTGAGCGACCGGGTGTCAGCGCCGGCGCCGGCGGAAGAATCTTCTGCAACCGCGACGCCGTCCGACGGGCAGTGACGCAGTGGACGAAGGGTCGAGACACCGACCTGCCGGGTAATGGGCCATTTCAGCCGAGTAAACGGCGAACCCATTCGCCTATTCGTCCGAAGAAACCCCTGCGTCGTCTCTGCTTCGACGCAGTGCCCGAGTTACCCCCAGGAGGCTCAGTTGCTTTCGAGTCGGCTTCTAATCGGTTGATCACAGTGTCGAGGCCCGCTCGATATTGACCCGTGAACTGATACTCGGCGTGCCGCGCAACTTTCCAAAGGTAACTCCGCGGGTCGCTTTCTGTCGTTCCCGTGTCGATCTCATTATTCGTCGTGACAAATCCGTAGACCGGGAACCCAAGGTAGTCCGTTCGTCGCCACAGGTTGACCCATGCGGGTGCCGAACTCGTGCTCTTCTGCAGCAATTCACGGAGTCCGGGCCCGTAACGACCACTAGTGTCGCGCTTGCCGTACTGCTGCCCCCAACCTGCCTCGTGTAGGACCTGTCGATGCCACGGGTCAACGCTCAACAGCTGTGGTGCGAGCGTCGGTGGTACCCCAAGCACATCCGGGCCCAACACATCCGGAAAGAGTCGCGAGAAATATGGGCGCAATTGGATACCGAAGGTAAGTAGCCCGATTCGATCCTTCACATCCTCCCTGCGCCGGGCGCTCAATGCCGCAAAGATCGTCGCCGTGGCGAGCACCGCACCCATCGAGTGGGCAGCGAGCACAATCTTTCGGGTCGACGCAGCGTGCTCCCGATCCTGCGACTCAGCGTCTTCAAGGTCATTGGCTTCCAGCCAATCGAGCACGCGGACGCTCAACTCAGGGATGGTGCGTTCCCCGTAACAGGGCGGAGCAAAAGGGTGACCGGCGCGCGGTAAGAAACACAGTATGTCCCACAACAGCCCGAGCGGTCGCTCATCTTTGGAGGCTGTGTTGGCGATGACGAGGGCCACTAACCCGGCTGAGGCAAAGACCAAGAGCGGGAGTGCTAGATTTCTGGCCGTCAGGACGAGTACCGCCCACCATTCATTTGCAATCTCCGGAGTTTCGCTCCCCATTGGGAAGCTCACCAAGACCGCAAAGAATACGAGAACAATCGCGGTGACAGCGAGCAATCCCAAAATGGGCTCCCCACGTTGCGCAAAAGACGCAAACCGTCGTGCCGATTGCGTTTCACGCTGAATCGGGTCCGTTGCTCGTTCGACTTTCTGCGGGTAGTCGGCGGAAATTTCTCCCGGCGTCCGGATTATTCCGTACGCGCGTCGGCTTCCTGTCGTGCCACTTGGCCATTCCAAAGTCGGTGTGACCAGGAGTCGGTACTTCGGCCACGACTGCCTCAATGCGACGACCACCAAGACCATCAGGAGCAAGATAAAAACCACCACCAAAGCGACGCCAAACAGCTCATAAACGTATGGGGCGACGATTAATTCGGTAGGTATTTTCTCGGCAACTGCGGCAGCATTCCCGTCAGCTCCTGTTGCGCCGATGCCAGTTTCGTTCAGCTCTGTTGCGTTGGAGGCCGTCGCGGGGACTGTGCAGCACACGGGCTTTTCGGTTTGCTCTTGCACGCCAGCATTCAAGAGACTTCGTGTCCCGAACACCAGGAGGCACGTGAGCAACAACGCGGCAATCATTGACAAGGTGAGTGCCACCGAACTCCCAAGGCCCCACCAACCGGTAAAGCGGGTCTGCTTTCTCGTGATCCATATGCAACGCGCCACCATCACGAGGTAGAAGCCCAGGAAGATTCCTCCGGTAATCGAGATCGCCGATGTGCCAATGCTCCCAAAGAACTCGATTTCTTCGCGCTTGGCAAAGCAGCCCATGATCAGCAAGAAGACTGCAACCAGCGGGAAGATTCCCCACCAGCCGTCGCGGCGAACGTTCCGCCACCACAAGGCGGCAAGACAGCCGACGAGAAGTAGCGCGACAAGAGCGGTGGGCACCACCGTGAGCCCGAGAAATACTGTGACCGTTGATTCCTCTGGTGCCGCGTTGTTTGCTTGTCGTTGCAAAGCATCCACGCCAAGGTAGCTGAGGTATGCGAGATAGGCGAGACCAGCCGCAATAAGAAGTGCCCAGCTCGCCACGTGTCCCACATGAATACATCGAGTTGACCGCGCGGTTGGAATCATTGTCAGCACTGTTACCAACGCAACTACCCCGGTCGCAACAATGACCATGGCCCATGAGAATGGTGAGCCAGTGGTCATGTCCTCGACCCGGCACTCGTCTCCGGAGAAAAGCGCCACTAAGCGATGACAAGCAGGGTTCGCAGCGAACGTCGCGTCCCAGGCAAGGAGACCGAGAATCAGGGCAATGCTGGCGGCAAGGTGCGCACGCTCCGCAGTCTCACCAACCCGAGTGCTTGACCAGAAGCCCCGGCTCGCGAGTAGCGGTGGCTCTTGCGAGGCCGCGGCGTTTTCCGGTGAGTTAACCAGTTCTGAGACCTTCTCGGGGTCGAACTTCTCAGCCCACTTCCGCAGGCCAGATTCGTACCGGACGCGGGTCATTCTGGTGATCAGATGAAGAAGCACGATCACCGCAATAACAGCGAGGCTCAACACCCCAAGTCTCAGCGGCCTTCCGACAGCCTGATCCCGAAGGCCATCAAACGCTTCTGGCAGCCCCGCACATTTGATTCCTGACTGGTAACACTGTGTCCCGACTAAGTCGAGCGCAACAGTCGCGAGAGCCGAGGTCAACAGCAGGGTGAGCCCGAGCGCAAACAGCCGCACTGTCAATGCACCCGGTCCGGTCAACCACTCGTGCTCGCCATCACTCTTCCGAACGATTCTCCTGGTCCAGTAAGCCGCATTGCACAGCGAGAACGGAAGCGTGAGCAGCCAGCCAATTTGGACAACCACCGAGGTGACTGTTTCCCACAACGGCCCGAGCGATCCCGTCGTACGCACCATGTTTCCCCACGAATAGGCTTCGGTACGGACCTTCGGGTTTCGGTCCGTCCGCGTCCGCGCCGGTTTAAGACTGATCGGCTGTGCCTCTTCGTCTGCAGGTGGCGGATCTTTGTAGGTCCAGAATCCGCCGAGGTCATCGCTCGCAACACTGACGATTTCGCTCTTCTCAACACCGAGCATTTTCTCCGGTGGCGTGTTATTGATGCCGTGGATGCGCAACTCAAGAATGTGCGGCGTTTGTTTCTCGACCATGACGACCCCTTTGTCGCTCGCATCGACCGCGCTAATTAATGCGCATTCATCAGTCTATTTTCCCTATTCGACTATTACTCAGTTCCCAGCGCACAGAATTTGCACGCTTAGCGAAGCATCCTGATATCCGCCGGGTATTCGGCGCCGAAGGACTTTTCCACGCGGGGCTCTTCCCGCACGAACCCGTGCTTGCGATAGAACGCTTCGGCCCGGTCATTGCCCTCGAGCAACCACAGCCACGCCGGCTGGTTACCGATCGCCGCATCCATCAACTGCTTTGCAAGCCCGGTGCCGTGCGCCTGCGGGAGGGTGTAGAGCCGCTTGAGCTCCACCGGCCGCGGGCCCTCCGGAGTGCGCACCGTGTACGCAAACCCGACGATCTCTCCGACAAGCTCGGCAATCCAGACACCAGCAACCGCGCCAAGCTTGCGGAGCTCTACCGCAAGCGCATCCTTTACTCGCGGCACGTCGAGATGCGGGTCGACAACGTGGACTGGCAGCACCGGGCCGTAGATATCGCGCCAGGTAATGGCATGGATGCGCGCGAGCTGGTCGAGATCATCCGGCGTCGCGGGGCGGATGCGGGTATTGCGTTGCACGGTGACCACCTTATAAAAGTCTGTGCTTTTGGAAGCATCGGCCGAGCCAAGTTCGCCTGGAATGGTTATGCTCGGGCTGCATTCATCGCACTGCGATCAACGCACTGCGATCAACTCAGAATTTGGGAGACCACTTTGCCAACCGTTCTCGCTCTGCACGCCGCCACCGCCGATGTTCCGCTGCTCACTGGCGGCACGATCGCTCGCCTGACGGATGAAGGCCGTCGAGTGGTCATCGTGACGCTCACCGGCGATGCCCCAACCGCCATCGCGCAGCAGCTTGGTGCCGCGCGTGCCGAAACGCTCGGCTACGAACTCGCACTCGAGTCCGAGTCGAAGGTGCCCGTCGCCGAAGCGACCGACCGCATTGTGGAGCTCCTCAAGGACGAAGAAATTGACCTCATCCTGAGCTACGACAAGATCGGTGTCGTACATGAGCCCACCCACGTCCGCGTGCACGAGATCGGCAATGCACTCGTCTCGCGCCTCGGCGCACCCACGGTCGAGGCCGCACTGACCCGTGAACTCATCAACAAGGGTGCCGGGGTTGCGAAGACGCTTCGGAAGACGGTCCCCTTCAACGAAGAACAGCTCTCGCAGTTCGCGTCCAAGGATGACCTGGCGTATGACATCCCGGCGAAGAAATCCTTCGACACGAAATGGGATGCGATGAAGGCAGCCGGTGGCGGTGCCGACCGGTTCTCGCAGTTGCTCGCTCGAGGGATGAAGTTCCCCAAGATGGTTGTCGGCTCACTGTTCCAGCACGAGTACTTCGGTACGGGTCAGGGCGAGGCTCCGGAATGGTTCACCTCGCTCGCGAAGTAGCGGCGCGGCTGGGAACGCTCCTGACGCGTCTGTCGGGTTGGCCTGAGCAATCGAGGTGGTCAGGGTTGTCGAGGCCATCGAAGCGGCCGCAATTATCACTATATCGCGATCGATATATTTGACGTAGAATTGTCCTATGGACCTACGCACCGCGCGAATCGCGGCTGGGATGACACAATCCCAGCTCGCGATCGCCGCCCGCGTCCCCCAACCCAATCTTTCGGCCTATGAGAATGACAGGCGAACACCAAGCCCCGAAGTAGCCGAGCGCTTGGCGCGCGCCCTCCGCGGGCGTCCGTCTGAGCGGTTGGCACAGCACCGCGACGCGGTCCTGGCGCTGCTCGCCAAATACCGCGCATCCAAACCTAGAGTCTTTGGATCTGTCGCGCGAGGCGAGGACGAGGCGGGTTCCGATTTGGATCTCATTGTCGATTTCGGCTCGGACGCGAGCCTTATTGACGAAGTGGGGCTTCGAATTGCGCTCACCGAGTTGCTGGGGATCGAAGTCGATGTCGTCGGAGCCGACACGTTACGTGGTGATTTTGGGCGGCGGGTTGCGCGCGACGCGGTGCCCGTATGACCGACGCCAATGCCAAAGCACGAGACGCCATAGACCGGGTCATTGACGTGTGCGAAACGCTCGAATCGCTTACAAGGATGCCCCCAGAGGAGTTTCTGATCGATACTCGCAGCCAATGGGCCGTTGAGATGGGACTCATCCGAATTGGCGAAGGGGTGAACCGCATCCCCGAATCGGTACTGCAGCGATTTCCCGCGCAACCGTGGCGGCAAATCGTGGGCATGCGAAATTTTGCCGCCCATCAATACGATGATCTGAATCCCGGCCCCGTCTGGCGCACGGCGACCGTTGATGTCCCCGCGCTTCGGCGCTACCTCGTCGAAGTCGTGATCGACGAACTTTGAGTTGAAAGCGCGCGGAATTCTGGCGGAGATACTCAAGCTTTACTTGTACGGCAGGCCGAAGTGCTCGCGCAGCGTCGACCCCGTGTACTCGCGGCGGAAGAGGCCGCGCTCCTGCAGGATCGGCACCACGTGCTCGGCGAACTCGCGCAGCTGACCCGGGATCGTGTACGGCATCAGGTTGAAGCCGTCCGCCGCACCCGACTCGAACCAACGCTGCATCTCGTCGGCCAATCGCTCGGGCGAGCCGACGATCTGGTGATGACCGCGCTGCCCGGCCACGCGCTTCGCGAACTCACGCAGGCTCAGGTTTTCGGTCTCGGCAATGCGCTTGTAGACCGCCAGTCGCGATTGGTGGCCCTGCACCGATTCCGGATCCGGCAGCTGCGGCACCGGCCCATCCAGCGGGTACTCGCGCAGGTCGAGCTGGACCACATCGCGGATGCTGCCAAGGATGTGCTCGGGCTGCACGGTGTCGAGGAAGGCCTCATGATTGCGCTTGGCTTCTTCCTCGGTGGATCCGATCACATACGAGAAGCCGGGCGTAATCAGCACCTCTTCCTGCGCGCGACCGGCTGCGGTGACCTTTTCGCGGAGTTTCGACGCAAAGTTCACCCCTCTTCGAGCGTGGTCTGCGCGGTAAAGACGATCTCGGCATGCTTCGCTGCGAAAGCCACACCGCGGGCTGAAGAGCCCGCTTGCACACGCACCGGCTCTCCCTGCACGGAGCGACGGAACTCACCCGGGCCGGCAACCGTGAAGTAGTGCCCATCGTGGTCAATCGCCTGTACCGAGCCGGGTCTCGTGTAGCTGCCGGCTTCGCGGTCCCAAGCCACCGCATCCTCGCCCCAACTGCGCCAAAGCTCGCGGACGACGCCGATCGCCTCTTCCGCGATCTCGTAGCGCTCATCGTGCGGCAGGTGCTCGGACTGCCCGAAGTTCTTCACCGTGTCGGGCGAGTAGCTCGTGACGATATTCCAGCCGGAGCGGCCCTTCGAGAGGTGATCGAGCGCGAGCACGCTGCGCGAGATCAGGTACGGGTGCTGGAAGGTGGTGGATGCGGTCGCGATGATTCCGAGTTTGTCGGTCAGCGCCGCGAGGGCACCGCCGAGCGAGAACGGCTCGAAGGCATCCACCGGCGGTCCGTAATGCCAGTTCTCGTCCGAACCCGCGGAGAGCTTGTCGGCGATGAAGAACGCATCGAACTTGGCGTCCTCGATGATGCGCGCGGCCTCAGCGTACTGGCTGAGGTCATTGGTGCTGTGCGCGGGAATTTCTGGAAGCCGCCAGGCGGAAGCAAGCTGCCCGTGGGGCAGTGCGAAGAGGGACAGGTGAATCTGGCGGTCTTGGGACATGGTTCTCCGAGGTTCATGAAGCAGTCGGCTTCGATCGATACATTAGGCATGCCTAACCTAACTTAGCCTCTACCTTCGGAGACAGACAGCCCCATGACCCAGCCCACCGTTTCCCCGAACTCGACCGCTGACGCCGGCCGCGCATTCATCACCCCCGACTTCGCGCGCACCTGGCTGATGCGTTCCGGTCGCCCGGCTGTCACTCGCGAGTGGGCCGCGACCGCGGCTGACGTGCTCGTGATCGATCTTGAGGATGCGGTACCCGCGGCCGAGAAGCAGGCTGCGCGGGATGCGCTGGTCGCGGCATTCGCCGCCGGTCACCTCGCGTGGGTGCGGATCAATGCGTTCGGGAGTGGCGAATGGTGCGCCGACTTGGAGGCCTTGGCAACGCTCGGCGACCCGGAACCGCTCCTCGGGGTCGTGCTCGCGAAGGCCGAGACTCCGGAGCAGGTCGCGCGTACCGTTTCCACGCTCCCGGGTGTGCCGGTGGTGCCGCTGATCGAATCGGCACGCGGGTTACAGCAGGTGGATGCGATTGCCGAGGTCAGCGGCGTGCTGCGGCTCGGCTTCGGATCGGGAGATCTCCGACGGGACACCGGCTTCAGTGCCGCGGATCACGTCCTCGGCTACGCCCGCAGTCGGATCACGGTGGCTTCGGCCGCGGCGGGACTGCCCGGTGCAGTCGATGGTGGCGCGCGGGGAACGGATGCGGAATCCTTGCGCGCGCAGGCCGCGAACGCGCTCGACTACGGTTTCGAGGGGAAGTTCGCGATCTACGAGACCCAAGTTGCGCCGCTCAACGAGGCCTTCGCGCCAACTCCAGCCGCGGTCGAATCGGCTCAGAAGCTCGTCGCCGCCCTGGACCCAGAAAACCCAGCCACGGGCGATGATGCCCCGCAGTTGGGTTTTGCCCAGCGCATCCTCACGCGCGCGGCCGCCTACGGGGTGCTCGCTGAGTAGTCCTATCGCAACGAGGCTCTTTCCGGCAGCCTCCGAGCATCCGCCTAGACCGTGCCGGGCTCATCCTCGAATTCTGTCCCGCCGTCGCACCCACTGCGAGGACCGTATCCGCAACGCCAAGACCATGGGCGTACTCAACCTGCCCCTGCACGGATTCGACCAGAACCGCGTATGGCGCCAACTCGTCACCCTCGCGAACGAACTCACCGCCTGGATGGGGCTGCTCGCGCACCCCGACAGCCCACAACGCCGGCGGGAACCCAAACGGTTGCGCTACCTCTTCTTCTCGATCCCGGCCAGCATCGCCCGCCTGACCAGCGCGAGCACTTAGCGGCCGGGCGACAGCCGACCGCGCGGAGAGTCACATTTCTTCACCTTCGGCCCTACGCCTATCCGCCCAGCGCATCCGCCGATACGGCGAGGCGAGACCATCCCGAATCGGAGAAGAACCGTGAGCACCGTAGCCCTCGAAACCCACACCACTCCACTCGAGCCCGTTGAACTCGACGTCGATACCATCGCGAGACTCCCTCGCAACAACGTCGAGGCCATCCCTCCCCTGCATCCGCAGTGGCAGTCGCTCGACCTTCGCGAGGTGCTCGCGCGCCCGGCCGCGTTCGTTTCGGTGAGCCAGTCGAATTCGCTTTATAAGCCGGGCGGCGTGCAGTACGCGGAAGGCCACGCGTATCGTGGCAGCCTCGAAGCGACGGTGCGAGTCGCCGAAGCCGCGCGGCAGGCCCGCAACTTCGTCTCGTTCAACTGGGTCGGGTTCTCGGTCTTCCGCGATCAATATCCGCAGACCGTGTTCGACGCGGCGCAGTACGAGCACTGGACCGGCCACATCGACGCTACCCCGGAGCAAATCGCGTGGGACGATGCGATCGTCGACGAGCTCGCCGACCTCATCCAGCCCGGCGACAAGCAGCTCAAGGAGACGGCACTGCAGACCGCGTTCGTCGGCACCGATCTGCCCGGCACGCTCGCCCGCCAGAAGGTCGAAGTCGTCGTGATCACGGGCATCCACCTCGACTGGTGCGTGGAGGGCAACGCTCGCGCCGCGCGCGACCACGGCCTGCTGCCGATCATCATCGGCGCCGCCACCGGTGCGCACGACCCGGCGGATGAAGCCGCCGCGTTCCGACGCATCAACAACTTCTTCGCCCCGGTGATCAGCTCGGAGCAGTTCGTGGAGCTCATCGGCTAGCTAGCTTCCGAAACTGCCAGGGCACAACAAATCGGTCACTGGTTGGGGCTATTTCGAGAATTAACCCCAACCAGTGACCGATTTGCGGATGCGACCCTATTTGAACCGCAGCAGCCGCAGCGAGTTGAGCACCACGAAGACGCTCGAGAACGCCATCGCGACGCCTGCGATCATGGGCGACAGCAGCCCCAGCGCGGCGAGCGGTATCGCCGCGACGTTGTAGGCGAAGGCCCAGAACAGGTTCTGCATGATGACGCGATTGGAGCCGCGCGATAGCCGGATGGCGCCCACTGCGGCGGTGACATCGTCACGCACGAGCGTGATGTCGGATGCTTCGATTGCGGCATCGGTTCCGCCGCCCATTGCGATGCCGAGGTCGGCAGTCGCAAGCGCCGGTGCATCGTTCACGCCGTCGCCCACCATCGCAACGCGCTCGCCTTCGTGTTGCAGCTGGCGGATCACCTCGGCCTTTTGCTCGGGAAGCACTCCGGCAATCACCCGGTCAATACCGACCTCGGAGGCGACCGCCTTTGCGACGAGTTCGTGGTCACCGGTCAGCAGGACCGGTTCGAGGCCGAGTTCGCGAAGCCGTGTGATTGCCTCGGCAGACGTGGGCTTGATCGTGTCGGCAACTGCGATCACACCGATCGCCTCACCGTCGGCACGGACGAGCACCGGTGTCTGGCCGGCGCTCGAGAATTCGGCAATCACATCCTCGCTCGCAGCGGCACCGCCTTCCGCCACCACTCGACCCACGCGGATCTCCATGCCGTCAACGAAACCAACCACACCGCGGCCGGCCTCATTCCGGAAGTCCGACACCGCATCCAGCGGCAAACCACGTTCGGTCGCGGCGGCGACGATCGCGCGGGCAAGCGGATGCTCCGAGGCATCCTCGACCGAGGCTGCGAGCGTGAGCAGCGCATCCTCACTCACCGAATCGCTCAGTGGTCGGATGCGCGCGACGCGCATTTGACCGCTCGTGACCGTGCCGGTTTTGTCGAGCACGACCGTGTCGATTCGGCGCGCCTGCTCGAGTGCTTCGGGGCCGGCGATCAGGATGCCCAGCTGGGCTCCTCGACCGGTTCCGGCCAGGATTGCGGTCGGGGTTGCGAGGCCGAGCGCGCACGGGCAGGCAATGATGAGCACCGCGACTGCGGCGGTGAAGGCCATGTCGACCGTGCCACCAAACACAAGCCACGCAATGAGCGTCACCACCGCAAGCACAAGCACGATGGGCACGAAGACCGCCGAGATTTTGTCTGCGAGACGCTGGGCTTCGGCCTTGCCGGACTGCGCGTTCTCAACGAGTTCACCCATTCGGGCAAGCTGCGTGTCGGCACCGACTCGGGTCGCTTCGACCACGAGCCTGCCGGATTCGTTTACGGTCGCACCGATTACGGTGTCGCCTTCGGATACGTCGACCGGCACTGATTCACCGGTCAACATTGAGGTGTCCACGGCAGAGGAACCCGAGATCACGGTGCCGTCGGTCGCGATTCGTTCGCCGGGGCGAACGATGAAGTGCTGGCCGACTGCGAGTTCTGCGGTGGGGATGCGACGGGTCGAGTCGCCGTCGATGATCTCGACGTCTTTTGCCCCGAGGTCGAGGAGTGCCTGCAGCGCGGTACCAGCCTGTCGCTTGGCTCGCGATTCCAGCCAGCGACCGAGGAGCAAAAACATCGTGACCCCGGCGGCGACCTCAAAGTAGATATTGCCGGTACCGGATTGTGGCGTGAGCCGCCATTCGAAGCCGTGCACCATGCCGAGCTCACCCGCGTGACCAAAGAACATGGCGTAGAGCGACCACAGAGTGGCCGCGGTGACACCGATCGAGACGAGCGTATCCATGCTCGTGGCGCCGTGGCGCAGGTTCCGCAGCGTCGCGCGGTGGAAAGGCCACGCACCCCAGGTGACCACCGGGAGTGTGAGCACCATGACAACCCACTGCCATCCGATGAACTGCAATTGCGGCACCATGGACAGCGCGATAACCGGGACCGTCAGAATTGCGGACCAAATGAACCTGCGACGGTATGCCTGCGCGGCCCGTTGATTCTCGTCGGGGGTGCCGGCGTGGTCGTGGTCGTGACCTTGGCTGTGGTCGTGGTTGTACTCCTGCGCGTTGCCGATCTTGGCAGGATCCTGGCCCTGGGATGCGCGCGCGGTGACCTCCCGACCATGGCCGTCATGCTGAGCGCTCCCGACTTCTTCGACGTGATGTGCATGCGCGGCAACTGTCGCGAATCGACTCTTGTGCGGCATTGCGTCGTAGCCCGCGGCACGCACCGTCTCGATGAGTCGCTCGAACTCGGCGTCCGCATCCTGACCCTCGGGGACCCGAACACTGGCGCGGTTGAGCGCGAAGTTGACGGTCGCGTCGACATCGTCGAGTTTATTGAGCTTGCGCTCGATCCGGTTCGCGCAGGAGGCGCAGGTCATGCCCTCGACGTCGAGCGTGAGGGTTTGCAGCACCTGCTCGTTGAACGTGGGTGTTTCGCGCGCGTCGGGCTGGTTATTCCTCGTGGGCGAGTTCATATCCGGCCTCCTCGACTGCGGCGCGCACCGCGCTCACGTCGAGGGATGTTGCGGACTCGACGATGGCCGTTCCGTGTTCGTGGCTTGCGGCGACTGAGGTGACTCCGTTGATCTCGCCAATTTCCTCGCGAACGCTCATCTCGCAGTGCCCGCAGGTCATCCCGGTGATCTGGTACGTGGTTGTGGTCATGGTTTCCCTCCTCGATCGATACAACCAATATACCCCCTACGGGTATTCCCGTGTGCTGCGATTAGAGTGGATGCGATGAGCGGCTATTTCGAACGACAGTCTGTGGGCGGACGCGATGTTTTTGTTCCTGCCAATCTCGCGCGCGGCAGTTGGGGCGATATGGTGCGCGGGCCAGCGATCACCGCGCTACTTGCTCGGGCGCTCGACGATGTCGAGAGCACTGCAGGCCTGATGCCGGCGCGAACGACCTTTGACCTCCACTCGCCGGTCCCGCTCACACCGCTTCAGACGCAGACGCGAGTCTTGCGCAATGGCCGACGACTCAAGCTCATCGAGGCTGACCTCACCAGTAACGACAAGGTGTACGCACGGGCAAGGAGCCTGTGGCTGAAGCCGAACGCGGATGCCGCGACCGAGGACAACCAGCCGTGGCATCCGGAAAGCACATTCGTGGCTCCCGGTGAAGGACCGTGGAACCTCACTGAGGAAGGCCGGCTGTACCGGAGCGCGGGTAGCGACTGGAGCGATGTGGGCTTGGACCATCAAAACAGTGCTCAAAAGTCGGTGTGGCAATTCGCCATCTCGGCCGTTGTCGACGAACCGCACTCACCGTTTGAAATTGCCGCTTCCACCTGCGACGTCGCAAACCTCGCAACCGGCTGGGGCCCCGACGGAATCGAGTTCATCAATGCCGATACGACCCTGTCGCTAGTCCGCCTCCCCATCGGCAACGGTGCCGGACTCATGAGCATTGATCGCACAGAACAAGATGGGATCGCCGTCGGTACCGCGGCGCTCTTCGATGAAATCGGTCAGTTCGGCACCGCTCAGGTCACCACCATTTTTCAGCCGGGTGGACGACTTCGCTTTGGCAATCCCGACGCACCCGTTGAGAACCGGTTGTCGCGGCGCGGGGATCCGCAGTAGGGCTGGTCCGCACTACTTCAGCAGCCGCTTCACCACGTCCGTGACTTCTTGTATCTTGACTGCGGTAAATTCCGGGTCACCGGTGGTCGCGGCATCGGCGACGCAGTGTTCGAGGTGGTCTTCGAGCAACAGCATCGCGACCCGGTCGAGCCCGGCTTTCACCGCCGAAATCTGGGTGATGACGTCGATGCAGTACGCATCCTCCTCCACCATGCGCTCGACCCCGCGCACTTGCCCTTCGATGCGCTTCAGTCGGTTCTTCAGTGCCTGCACGTCGTTTTGGTAGCCATGCTGATGCGTCTCGTGGCCCGCGTGGCCAGGCGTCATAGACTCACTCATCACATCCACCTCGGCACAAGAAACCCGAGCGACACGAGGTCGCGCACATCCCGCAACACACTCGTGTTTAGCTCGTCCTGGTCGACCTCGAGCAGCGCCGCGATTGCGGTGAGAATCTGCCGACCGGTGAGCTCCCCATCCGAGACCGAGACGAATGATGAGAGTTCGGTCGATTCCGGGAAGGTCCGGCGGAAGCCACCACCCTGCCGCAGCAGCATCGCGGAGGGGTTCGCGTCGCCCGGGATGGTCCAGCGCTCTTCGGTGACGTCGCCGGCGACGACGAATGTCTCATCGATCAGGTCTTCGTCATTTCGCTCGCGGAGCCAATCGTCGGCGGTGAAGGCGTCGCGGATGCGCGCTCCAAGCGGCTGCTCGAGCTGATGTTCGAGGACTTCGAAGCGGCGAACCGGCTCGACGCCTTCCGGGGCGCGATGGAGGAAGAACATGCCCATCCCGACCGCCTGAACGCTGCGGGATTCAAAGTCACGGAGGTAGCGACCAAACTGCGTGCGCCAGGATTCCAGTTCGCGGTTCTCGGCCGCATCCTTGAGCCACATGTCGGCGTATTCGATGGGCGTCGCTTCTTCGCGTTGGATGACCCACAGGTCGGTTTGCTCGTCGGGCCAGGCTTCGATTCGGGAGTGCCAGTTCGTGTCTTGCTCGTGAATTTCCCAGTTGCCGAGCATCACCGCAATGCCATCGGGCGCAAGAATCTCGCCGAGACCGCGGAGCAGGCTCTCCACCAGCTGATCGCCCGGGCGGCCGCCGTCACGGTACGTGTATTGCTCACTCGCGCCTTCGCCATCGCGGCGCGGGGTGATGACGAACGGCGGATTCGAAACCACCAGGTCAAAGCGCTCCCCCGCAACCGGTTCGAGCAGGTCACCAATTCGCAGCGATACGCGAGCATCGAGATTCGCCGGATCGAGTTCGAGTGGCGACGCGTTGATGAGGAGGTTGAAGCGCGCGAATGCGAGGGCCCGTTCGGAAATGTCGGTGGCGACCACGTGGTCCACGTGCCGCAGCAAATGCAGCGTTTGCACGCCCATGCCGATGCCCAGGTCGAGCGCGCGGGCCACGGGGGTTCGCGGGGTGAGCTGCGCGAGATTCGTGGTGGCGGGCCCGATACCAACGACGTGATCGCGGCGCAGCGGCCTGTCTTGCGGCACCTGCAAGCCGCCGAGATCACTCGCAATCCACAGGGTGAGCGTCGTCTCCCCCTCCGCGATTGCGTACGGGCGAATATCGACGCGCGCGGCGACGAGCCCGTCTTGGTCGCGTGGGTCGAGGAGGCCCGCGTCGATCTGTTCCGCTACCGCGGGAATGTCCCCGGCTTCGACCGGTTCGGCAAGGAGGTACACGCGGATGAGCGCGGCGAGTTGGCGGTCGGATGCGCTGGTCGGGGTTGTTGTGCTGGTTGGGGTGGATGTGCTGGCTGAGCCCGTTGCGTCCGCGTGCGTGAGCGCATCAATGACGAATTGCGCGGGCGCGAGCAGGTCCCGGTGCAGAGCGGCGGCCGCCTCTGCACCGAGCAGCCGCTCGACACCATCCACTGTGTAGTCGACTTGTTCGAACGCGGCACGAATCCGTTCAAGTCTCGGGATATCGGTGCTGTCTGGGGCGTCGCGTGGATCATCAAAGTTCACGCTGTCCATTGTCCCCTATTGCGTCGAGACCGCCCACCACGCCACCACCGGCACCACACCACCAAAATCCTGGTCACAAACGTCCACTTTCGGGGCCGTAATGGTCACATATGTGACCAAGATTTTGGGGGTAGGTGGGGACGGCGGCTAGAAGCCGACGCCGGAGGGGGATGGCGTTGCGGGGTCGATCACGAGGTGCAGCAGGGCGGGGCCGTCGAACTCGAGGAGGTCGGCGACGGTTTCGGCGATGTTCTCGTTGTTCTCGAGGCGAGCGCCACGCCCTCCGAAGCTCTCGACCCATGCCGAAAACTCCGGGTTGACGAGGTCGGTGCCCGAGGCTCGGCCCGGGTACCAGCGCTCTTGGTGTTCGACGATGGTCGCAAACTTCGAGTTGTCGACCACGACGAACAGTGCCCGAGCACCTTGTGCGACGAGCGTTGCGACTTCCTGTCCGTTCATGAAGAAGTCGCCATCGCCGCACACTGCGACCACCCGGCGCTCGGGAAACACGAGCGCCGCCGCAACCGCCGCGGGAACAGCCAACCCCATGGCTCCGTTTCGCGAACCAACCAGGCTGTTCGGCACGTTGTGGGTGAGCTGGCGGTGCCCCCAGATCGTGGCGTTGCCGGCGCCGTAGGTCACGACGCGCTCGTCGCCGAGTTGCTTCTCGAGCTCTTCGAAGACGAGTTCAAGATCGACACCCGTCTGCATGGGCTCGTGCTCGGTCACCCGGGTGAAGCGCTCGTGGCTCGCACGGAGCTCGGCCACACGATCACCTGTCCGAGCACCGCGCACGTCGCCAACGCCAGCAAGCGCCGCCACGAAATTCTTCGGAGTCGCGGCGATGAACTGGTCCACTCGACCCGCATGCTGCAACAGTTGCGCATCCATCGACACGAGCACGGTCTCCGCGTCGAAACCGGCGGTATAGCCCTCGCTCATCACGTCGCCGCGAACTGCGCCAATGCCAATGAACAGGTCGGCCTCGTTGAGCGCGGCAACGATGCTGTCTCGACGACCGTAACCGGGCCAACCGATGTACGCGGGGTGGTTGTTCGGCACCGCGTCATAGTTCCGCCAATCACCCGCAACCGGCACGTGGTTCGCGAGCGCCCAATCGGCGAGCTGCTTGCCGGTCTCGCCAAAGAACGCGTCGCCACCGGCGAGCAAGAATGGCTTTTCGGCCTTGAGGATGCGCGCCTTGAGCTCCTCGAGGTCGACCTGGCTGGGTGCCGGTGCGGCAACCGCACGCGGCGATGCGGCGGGAGTCTCAGTCAGGTCGCGCAGCAGGTCTTCCGGCAGACCGACCACAACCGGACCGGGACGGCCGGAGACCGCAACGTGCATCGCTTCCGCCACGATGTCGCCGGCGTGATCAGCATTCTCGACGGTGAGCACTCGCTTCACGGTCGAGCCGAACCAGCTGTCGATGCTGAATTCTTGGAACGATTCGCGACGGCGGTCGTTGATCGGCACGAGGCCGATGAAGCACACGAGTGGGGTCGCATCCTGGTACGCGCAGTGGGCCGCGATGAAGAAGTTCGCGGCGCCCGGGCCGCGGGTGACCAACGCGATTCCCGGTAGCCCGGTGAGTCGACCTTCCGCGAGCGCCATGAACCCGACGCCGCCCTCCTGTCGACACACGACGTTCGTGATGTCCGAGTCGTACAGGCCGTCAAGCACATCGAGAAAGCTCTCGCCGGGAACCGAGTAGACGCGCTCGACACCGTGATTGGCGAGCGTTTCAACAATGAGATTGCCGGCCGAACGCGAATTGGTCATTGGGAGTTCCTCTCAACACTGGCTTAGCATCGTGGATCCCGAAGGACCGGCCACGATGCCGGGTACAGCATCCAACTGTTCCAGGTTCAAATGCCCAATGCACGGGGCAACCGCCCCCGGTTTAGCGCGCCGGATTGGGAATATGCACTTTCAAGCCGAATCGCATTCAGCCAGGCGATCAGCCAAGCTCGAGCGCCCCGGCAATCTCACTGAGCGAGTGGATACGCGTCTCGACATCGAACCCATTGGGTTGCAGCATGATTTCATCCGCTTCGGTCGCATCCATCAGGTGGCGGATGCTGTTCACCACGAGCTGCGTCGGCCCGACGAACTGGCTGCCGGTCGCCCGGTTCCAGAAATCAGAGTTCACAATGCGCTCAGAGTAATCCTTCGCATCGTCCGGCGTCATGGTTCGACCGAGTTTGCCCGCAAGCAACTGATAACGGTTCACTCGGGTGGGCAGGTCCAGCCGCCGTGCTTCCTCGATCGTGTCCGCGACGAGGACCGTGGCCGACACCATCGCGCGTGGCTTGTCGAGCATCGAGGATGCTTCGAAATGCTCTCGATAGTGCGCAAGCGCCCCAGCCGCGTTGCCACCCATCGAGAAATGGTTCGCGTACGAGAACGGCATCCCGAGTGCCCCCGCGAGCTCCGCCGAATAAAGGCTCGAACCGAGCAGCCAGATCTCGGGACTGTGTTCAAGATCGGCCGCAGCCCGCAAACGCCGAAACACCTCGGGGTCGATTTGCTCACGCTCGTCGCCAAGGTAGCCCGCAAGTTCAATCACATCCGCCGGATACCGCTCGACCGCCTCGCGCGACATGTCGCGGCGAAGTGCCCGCGCGGTAATCGGGTCGGTCCCGGGTGCACGCCCCAGCCCCACATCAATACGGTCGGGGTACATCGCTTCGAGCAGCGAAAACTGCTCGGCAATAATGAGCGGTGAGTGGTTCGGCAGCATCACCCCGCCCGACCCGAGCCGGATGCGAGTGGTCGAGTTCCCGAGATACGCGAGCGAAACCGCGGGCGAGGTGGATGCGATGGCCTCGGTGTTGTGGTGTTCCGCAACCCAGTAACGGTGGTAACCGAGCCGGTCTGCCGCCTCGATCAGCTGTCGCGAAGATTCAAGTGCGTCGGAGACGCGTTGGTCAGAATTTACTGGAATGAGGTCAAGCACCGAGATCTTCGTCATACTCACGGACAACAATGATTCCGCAAGAGTCATTCCGCATCGCGCACGTAGTTCCACCCTTTGAACGACGTGAACGGTAAATTGCTAAGGGAAACTGGGAGAGAACCCCCACGAATGGAGACCCATGCCTCACACCCGCAACGGCATTCGCCGTGTCGGCGCGATTTTGGCGACCGCGGCCGCACTCCTCATGAGCGGATGCGCCGTGACGGATGTGCAGGGCGAAACTTCTGCAGGTGGTTACGCGCCATACCTGCCCGAAGTACGCAGTGACGATGCGGGTCTCCGCGAGGACTTTGAAGCAACACCGCAGGAGTCCCACGACTTTTGGTCTGACCCAGAAAAACTTGAGGACGCCGAGGGGATGGAGTTCCAATCCCCCGATAACAGCCTGCCGCCGGGCCCTGGCGACCCTGCGACCGGAGCGTACCTACCCGCATCCGCGACGATGCCTTCGGACCCAACCGGCTATGGCACAGTAGCCACGGCCGAGGTCTTTGACCGCAACGGACTCGGCGCATCCACCTTCGGCCGCCTCTACTTCACCTTCGACGGGCAAATGCTCAATGTCTGCTCCGCCACGATCGTCAATTCCGATTCCGGCAGCATCGTCGTCACCGCCGCGCACTGCGTGGTCACCACCGATGGCACCGGCACGGTCGCTCAATCGGTCATCTTCGTGCCAGGCGACCGTAACGACGCGCAGGAGCAGCCCCACGGCATGTGGGCAGCAACCTCGGTGTCGGTCCCGCAGCAGTTTGTGGACGGTGCGATCACGGATGACCAGGGCTACTTGCAAAGCGACGAAGGCTGGAACTACGACTTCGCATTCCTGAAGATGGAAGAAAAAGATGGTCAGACCATCCAGGAAGTCGCGGGTGCACAGGGCATCGCGTTCGGCGTCCCCGTCGACACGCTCACGCAGATTGGCTACCCGAGTGCGGGCGAATTTGACGGGCGTGAAGAATACATGTGCGCTTCGACTTCGTTCACCTCAAACTGGCAGGGCGGCTATACCCACGACTGCAATATGACCCAGGGCGCTTCCGGCGGGGGCTGGCTCTCGGACTACGATCAAGAAACGGGCACGGGATACGTGGTCGGTGTTACCTCAACGATTTCAACGGGTATACCGGACACGAACTCGCCGGTGCTGGGGCAGACGGCGCTCAATCTCTATAACGAACTCGACGGGGCGTGAACCACATGAACATTGCGATGCGCCGTTCCCTCGCCGTGCTCGCTGCGGGCACGGTCATGTTCGGCCTTTCCGCCTGCGCACCACTGACCTCACTGGGCCAAGACCTCGGCCTCGAGCAAGAAGTGGAGCCATGGGTCGTCGCGCACCACGACGAGAAGGCAACCTTTCATGAAGGTGCGGGAGACGAACTCCTCAACCTGGATGCCACCGCGGGCCTCGCATCCCTCGACGAGTTTCAGGCAGTCGGCTATCACCACTTCGAGTCACCCGATGTCGAACTCCACATGGAGTACGAGACTTCGGTCAGTGGCGAGAGCTACGTGTCGCGGCTGTTCACCGACATTGACGGCTACTCGTTCGACCAATCCCACCAAGAGGGCACCGGCGAGACGTACTACCTGCTCGGGGATGTGATCAAGGACGAGGTCGCGAACGGCATGTCCTGGGTCATGGTGCCGGTGCCCGATCTCGGGCTCAAGGACGACCCGTCGATGGCCTGCCAGCTTTTCGCCGTCGCCTACACCTGTGCGCTTGTGGATGCGTGGAACATCACCCGAGAAGAAACCGAGTCGGTTCCGGTGCAGCTTTCACAGACTGAGTCGGGTGACCAGCACTTTGCCACCGCGGTGTCCTACGGCGCACTCTCCGATACGGGGCTCATCATTCGCGAAGGCGATTTGAGCAGCTTTGGCGGCGATGACGCGGATGAAACCCTGGTGCCGATGCATCTCTGGGTAAACCCGGAAGGGATCGTCACCAAGATCGAGATCAACGGCGTCCTCGAGAACGACAGCGGCGAGGAGCTGTCGATGCAGATCGGGTTCGAACTCACGAGCACTTCCGCGTCCTCCGAGATGGTGCCGATCTCAAGTGGCGATGTGCCCGCCGACGATGTCTACCGCATCACCACCGAAGCGCAGCTCGAAGAGTTTCTCACCAAAATTGGCCAGATTTAGCCAAGCAGCGAGGATTTGAAGATGACACAGCCCCCGACGCACGACCCTCGTGACGAGCAGTCGCGCAACCGCATGCCCGACCTGCCGGCCCTTGGTGAGCCGCGGCAGGATGGCCGCACGGATGCGGGCCAGGATGCGCGCTCGGATGCGAAGCGACCGGATGCTGCTGATGGCACGCGAGCGGATGGCACCCCAGACGGTGCCTCACGAGCCGAGGCCACCTCAGCTGATGGCACGGGCGGCAATCGCCCGGATGCAACCGGATCCGGTTCGAGTGCGCGGCAGCGCCCGGTAGCAGGCGAGTCTCGACCGATTCCGCCGCGGACAAGCCAGCAGACTTCAAGCCACTCCAGCTCTTCTTCCTCTTCTTCCTCGCGGCAGCCGTGGAACGGTCCGGGAGCGAGCCACTCGAACTTCCAGCCCGGCAGCTACGCCGGCCAATCACATAGCCAGTTCGGTCGTCCGAGCCAGAGCCAGGGCTCAGCATCGGCCTCATCCGGATCGCCAACTGCAGGATCCCCCACCGCTGGATCACAAACATCCGGCCTGTCGCCGCAGCACGCGCAGTCACAGTCACAGTCGAGCTATGGCCGCCCAACTCCGCAGCCATACCGCGGTGGCGCGCCAACAACGCACTATGGCAACACGACCAGCCAGTACGGTGCTCCGCTCGGCGCGACCTCGCAGACGATGACGCCACAGACCGAAGCAGAGTCCAAGAAGGAAAAGAAGCGTGGCCGCGGCGCCCGGGCGACCGTGGTCATCATGTCTCTCCTGCTGCCGATCGGAATCGCAGCCGGACTCTTCGCAGGGTACCTCTACGCCGACCAGTTCGGCAGCTTCAACACCGACGCCGTGGAGCGTGAAGTTGTCGCGGTGCTACGTGATGACTACGGCCTGAGCGACCTCAGCGAAGTCGAGTGCCCCACCTGGATCAAGGTGGAACAGGGCGAGTCTTTCCAATGCGAGTTCGAGTACGCCGGGGCCGAGCAAACCGTCACGGTCACGCAGGGGTCACAGTCCGGTCAGCTCGTCGTGGGGGCCCCGGAATAGCGAGCGCTGGCCCTATGGCGCCTGGACGAATTCGCCCGCGGTCACGCGGCGCAGCACTTCGGTGAGGAGCTCAACGCCGGCGAGGAGGTCTTCATCTTTGGTGAATTCCTTCTCGTTGTGCGTGATGCCGTCGACGCTCGGTACGAACAGCATGATGGTTGGCACCATGTCCTTGAGGTTCGTCGAATCGTGGCCAGCGAGCGTCCGCACTTGGCTGTGCGAGAGGCCGAGCGAATCCGCCGCGGCGGCCGCAAGCTCCTGCCCCTTCTGGTCGTACTCATTCGCGCCCCAAATGTGTTCTTTACCTCGTTCGAGCACCACATCGGCGCGTTCGGCAGCGGCCTCGAAACGACGGATGAGTTCGGCGTCGGCTTCGGCAAGACGGTCCACGCTCGTGCTGCGAATATCGATGAGGAGTTCAACTTCGCTCGCAACGACCACCGGCGAGTTGGGGAACACACTGATCTCGCCACACGAGGTAACGACCATCTCTTCATCGTCGGTGAACTGGTCGGCGACGTCGCGTGCGGCGACGATCATGCCTGCCGCACCCAAGAGCGCGTCCTTCCGGTCAGCGATCACGGTTGCACCGGTGTGACTCTGATCGCCGACCACGCGGTACTCGTACTTATTCGCGGCCCAAGTCGATTCAACGACGCCGATCTGGACGCCCGAGTCGTCGAGCGATCGGCCCTGTTCAATGTGGATCTCCACGTAGGCGGCAACGTCCAGCGTGAAATCGCCGATCGTGCCGATCGCCTCGAGTGCCTCGCGAACCGTGACACCCTTCGGGTCGGTTGTTGCGAGCACCTGTTCCGCGGGGAGCTTTCCCGTGAACACCGAACTGCCCATCATCGATGGCTTGAAGCGGCAACCCTCTTCATTAAACCAGTTCACGACCGCAATATTGAATTGCGCATCCCCGCCCTGCTCCGCGAGCGCCTTGGCCGCATGCGCTCCCGCGAGCACGCCGTAAGCGCCGTCAAAGCGACCGCCGAGCGGCTGCGAGTCGAGGTGTGAGCCAACCGCGATATACGGTGCGCCGGGGACGAACTCGAGCAGGGCGAATTGGTTACCGACCTCGTCGTAGTGGACTTCGAAGCCGTAGCCCTCGACCAGACCGCGGAACCAGTTGCGCGTCTGGCCATCAGCGATGGTCGCGGCCTGCCGATCGACGCCGCCGCGCTCGGTCGCGCCGAACGAGCTCATCGAGCGGAAATCCTGCAGAAATTCTGAAGTCTGCGCAGTCATTGCGGTACCTTCCTAAGCATTTGTTTCGGCGCTAGTTAGCGCCGGTGTTTCGGGAGTCAAAGGTCGTGGTCCCGCCCACGAAAGTCGCCACAACATCCAATTCGGCGATGTTCTCGCACGTGAGTGGCGAGTCGGAGAGCACCACAAAGTCCGCGAGCTTGCCGCGTTCAAGCGTTCCCTTTTCGGCGATTTGCCCGGTGCCAAGAGCACCCCATTCGGTGTACGAGCGCAGCGCTTCTTCGGGTGAGATGCCCTCATCCGGCCCGAGCACCATGCCGTTCTCAGTGAGTCGGTCGACCGCTGACTGCATCCCGCGGCGGATGTTGTTGTCGGCGACCGGAAGGTCGGAGGAACCCGCGAGAATTGCCCCGGCATCCACAATCGAGCGACCGCGATACAACCAATTTTCTCGCTCTGGACCAACGTTCTTCGCGAACTGGTCACCGAGCGGGCCGATGAAGCCCGCTTGCGGGGTCACGGTGATTTTCAGGCGGCCGGCGCGCTCGACCTGGTCAGGGCGCGCGATACCGAAGTGCTCGATCCGGTTCGGGGCACCGTTGCTGCCATAGGTCTGCTGGCATTCTTCGATGAGCTCGAGCGCCATGTCGATCCCCGCATCCCCAATCGCGTGCAACGCGACTGGCCAACCGGCGCGATACGCGGCAAGCACGTCGATGCGGTATTGCTCTGGCGTGTTGAGGAGGTAGCCACGGTTGTGATCGTGCCCGCAATAGTCTTCGGTCACGGCCGCGGTCGTGCCGAGGAGCGAGCCGTCCATGAAGGCCTTAACGTGACCGAACTTGATCCACTCGGTCCCGAATCCCGTGCCGACGCCGAGGGATGCGGTCAGCCCCGCGCCTTCACCGCGGAAGTCGCTCGCATTGCCCTCGATCATCGACAGCGAGTCGATTGCCGGCATGACTTGCGCCCGCGCGTGGAGGCGATCCGTGGCCTTCGCGAGCTGATAGCCGGCGACTTCGATCGGGCTGTGGCCAATCCAGCCACCGCCGATTCCCGCTTCGCTGAAACTCGTGATGCCTTGGGCCGCGAATCGCGAGGTCGCCGCGTCGAGTGCGCGTGCGATCTCTTCCGAGCTGTACGGCAACAGCATCGACTGAATCAGACTCTGCGCGGCCTCATCGAGAAGCCCGGTCGGGGAGCCATCCGGGTTACGGACGACTTCCCCACCCACCGGGTTCTCGAACCCTTCGTCAAGCGCGCCGATCATCCGCAGTGTTGCGGTGTTCGTGATCGCGGCGTGCCCCGAGGTGTGTCGGAGATACAGGGGATGCTCGCCAGTAATTTCGTCGAGCCGAGCGATGTCGGGATACGCGCCGTCGTGGTGCTTCTGGTTGAACCCGGTGCCGTGGATCCACGCAGTCGAGTCATCGCCGACGCGTTCGACTTCCGCCTCGATCATTGCGTAGAGCTCCTCGAGCCCACGCGCCTGATCGAGCTGCACGGCGGTGAGGCCGAGGCCCCACCAAGTCGTGTGGCAGTGGGCATCGATGAATCCAGGCACGAGCACCTGGTCCGGGAAGGATTCTCGGTTGGTCGACGTCACCGCGTCGAGTTCTTCATCGAATCCCACGATTTTTCCGCCAAGCACCCCCATCCGGGATGCGGTTGGTCGCTCGGCATCCAAGGTGAGGATGCGCTTGGCCTCGACAATGAGATCGATTTCCATGAGTGATTTCCTTCCGCGGATTCCCGCCGTGACTAGTGCTTGAACCCGGGCAGATTCACGCTCATGCGTGGCGTGATGAAACCCGACGCTGCGGTGAATAGCGACAAGAAGACCAGCATGGCAGCGGCGGGCCACCAGTGGTTTGCCGCTGCGGCCACGGTTGCGGTCGCGATCAGCGGAATGAAGCCGGAGACCATACCCGCAATGTTCTGCGCCATCCCGACACCCGTGTAGCGAGTCTTCGCTGGGAACAGGCCGGTCAGGACGGTTCCAGATGCGGCGTACGGGAGGGACAGCGCGGCAACCGCAATAGTCATGCTGAGGACCACGAGCACCGGATTGCCGGATTCGAGCATAAGGAAGCTTGGCACCGCAATGATCGCGGAGGCCACGCCACCCCAGAGGATCACGCGACTCGCGCCGAACCGAGCGCCGAGTCGCCCGCCGATGATGAGGACTGGTATCTCGACGGCGGCGGCCACCATGCTGCCGAGCAGCATGAGGTTTGAGGTGTATCCGAGAACATTCACGCCGTACCAGACGATGAATGCGGTCACGAGGTAGAAGCCACCAATACCGAGCAGGCCCGCAGCCATACCCATGAAGATGTGCTTCCAGTAGTACCTAAATGTATCGAGCACCGGGCTCTTCGCAGTCTCGCCCTGCTCCATGAGCTCCGTGAATACCGGCGACTCTTCAAGCTGGCGGCGGATGTATACCGCGATCAGCAGCATTGGAATCGCGATGAGGAAGGGAATTCGCCAGCCCCATGCGTCAAAGCTGTCCTTGGTGAGCAGCAGCGTCATGACGAAGAACCCGCCCGAGGACAGGATCGTCCCGATCGGCGAACCGATCTGCGGGATCGCGGCATACATCGCGCGCTTTTCCAGCGGTGCATTCTCGACAACAATCGTCATCGCGCCCGACCACTCGCCACCGACGAAGAGGCCCTGGAAGATGCGCAGGAGCACGAGGAGGATCGGCGCAGCGATTCCGATTGCGGCGTAGGTTGGGAGCGCACCGATGAGTGCAGTCACGATGCCGATGCCGACGATCGTGATGAGGAGCACTTTTCGCCGTCCGATTTTGTCACCCATCGTGCCAAAGATGAGCCCACCAATGGGACGAGCGACAAGCCCAACACCGAATGTCGCAAAGGACGCCATGGCGGCTGCCGTTGCGCTCTCGGTAGAGAAATACTGCACGTTGAAGACAAGTGCGGCAGCAGCGCTGAAGAGGAAGAAGTCGTACCACTCCATCGCGGTACCGATCAACGCACCAATGGCAACCTTGTTCGCCTCCTTGGTGGAGATCTGCTTTGTAGCGCCGTATTCGATCGACGCTGTTGGTGAGTTCTGATTGCTCAAGACCACTCCTTTGTAGGTCGTAGCGTCGCTCGCGGTACTCATGCATCTACCGTGCCAGGGACAATGCCCGGATGCGCGGGGCATAATTCACCGACTTCTGGCGTATATTGTGCATTTGCACTTATATTGAGGGCGTGTCGAATCAACTCCTGCAACCACAGATCGAAGATCAACAGCGTTGGGTCGAAATACTCGACGCGGTTTCACCGGACCTACTCGTTGAGCGGTTCATTGAACGGGTCAGATTAGTCGACGACTACCGCAATCCTCTCGTGACCTGGGATGAAATCCGCACGAGTGCGTTGAGCTCCTTTCTCGCGCTCCTCGACGCACTCGGAAATGTCGATAGCGACCGCACCATCGAGATCGCCGCACACGTGGGCATCACACGGGCCCGCGCGAGCATTCCGATGGCATCCCTCATGACCGCGATCCGCGTCGACTTCCAGGTGCTGTGGAACGCCATCATTGAGGTCGCCGAGGACTCCGACTCGCAGCTGCTCATCCGCCACGCAAATCTGGTGTGGATGACCGTCGACAATTACGTTCGCCAAACCCAGAATACGTACATTGCTGAAGAGAAACGCATGGCTGATGAGGCTGGTTCGGTGCGCCGCAAGCTCCTCGCCGAACTCTTACGCCATGAAGAGATCTCGCAACACCGTCTCGATGTGATTGCGGAATCACTCGGCATTTCCAGCGACTCAACCTTTTTCGTCGTCGCAGCAGACAAAGATGAGCAAGCGATTACCGCGCTTCGCACCGAACTCAATCGGCTCGAACGCGCATCCCTCACCCCATTCGCACAGTATCGGGACACGTCACTGGTCATGTTTCTCGAGGTGCCCGCGGCCCCGACGACGGCACAACAGCTCGCGCTCGATTCGCTTCGGCAATTTCCATTCGGTCTGATTGACCACGCAGAAACGTTGGCTGGTCTACGGCACGCGGTACCGCTCGCCATCCAGCTTGCGGGCCTTGCGACAACGAACGCCGTGACGCCAGAACTCGGCTGGACCAGACTCATCCACGATCGCGTCCATGACCTCAACCTCGGCACCTTCTTGGATGTGCATCCCTACCTCGCCGATTGCGGTGAGGCCGAGCGGAAGAATCTCATTGCGGCGGTTCGCGCTTTCCTCCGCACTGGGAGCGTGTCGGAGGCCGCCGAAATGACCTTCTGCCACCGCAATACCCTGACGAACCGGTTACATCGGTTCCAGGAACTCACCGGCGTCGACGTGACCGTGCCTCAGGAGGCGGCGTTGCTCGTCGTGCTGTGGTCTTGATCGATCGTTTTTACGACCTTCGCGGGCGACCCCATCGCGAGCGCATTTTCCGGCACGTCTCGTGACACCACGCTGCCCGCGCCGATTACGGCGCCGTCGCCGATCGTGACGCCGGGCAGTACCGCGACGTGTGCGCCGATCCAGACGTTATTGCCGATCGTGATGGGCCGCGCCTGCTCGAGGCCCTTATTCCGAGAGGTGAAATCAAGCGGGTGCGAAGCGGTATAGAACCCAGTGTTTGGCCCGATGAACACGTTATTGCCGATTCGAATTCGGCCACCGTCCATGAAGAACACGTTCGCATTGACGAAGACGTTCTCGCCCAATTCCGTGAGCGAGCCGTAATCGCAGATGAACGGGCTAATGACCTCGACGTTGCCGAGTTCGGTTGCAAAAATTGATTCGAGTAGTTCGTGCCGCTTCGCCGTGTCCTTAGGCGCTGTTTGATTCAGTTGGAAGCAAAGGTCTTGGGTCCGCCGGCGCTCGTCGAGGAGGTCCTTGTCGAAATTGGCGTCGTACCACTGCCCCTGCAGCATTTTCTCGCGTTCAGTCATGTTCTCGCTCGACTTTCTCTTCGCGTTTCGGTAGCGATTGCTACGCGACCACCCCGCCGAAGGCGAGGCCGAGTACGTAGGTCACCGCGGCGGCTCCGTAACCAATCAACAGTTGTCGCAGCGCCCGCTTCCACGGGGTCGCGCCAGACAGCACACCGACGATGCCACCCGTAAGCAGCAGAGCGAAGCCGACGATAACTGCCGCAACGACGACCGCGATCAACCCCTCGAGGCCGAAGATCCAGGGCAACACCGGAATCAACGCGCCGATCGCGAAGAACATGAAGCTCGAGGCCGCCGCACCCATCGGCGTTCCGAGTTCCTCGTGATCGCTCGGCTGCGCACCGTGATGGTCAACGGGAACCGGTTGGGTGCCTCGACGTGCTGTCTTGAGCGTGATGGTCGCCTTTTGCTTCGCCTCCGCTTCGCTCATCCCGCGGGCACGGTAGACCAGCGCCAGTTCGTTTTCGTTGACGTCGAGCGCCGGAAGCTTGTTGTTCGTATCGGGGTTCGGGGTGGATGCATTGAGCAGCTCCTTTTGCGAGCTGACCGAGACGTACTCTCCCGCGGCCATCGACAGCGCGCCGGCGAGGAGCCCCGCAATACCGGTGGTGAGCACGACCGCTGAAGACACCCCCGTCGCGCCCACACCGAGCACCAACGCAAGGTTCGACACCAGGCCGTCATTCGCCCCGAATACCGCGGCGCGGAAAGTGCCACTCATGCGCGCGCGGGACCGTGTCGCGAGCGAACGGACGACTTCTTCGTGAACGCGTTCGTCAGCTTCCATCTGGTCAGTCGCGTCAGGATCCTCCGCGTAAGGCGTGCGCGCCTCGAAGTTCTGCATCAGCGCAAGCACGAACACCGAACCAAAGTGCTTCGCAAAAAAGCTCAGCACCTGAGTCTCAAAATCGGGGCGGACCTTCTTTTCGGCGAGCGGCCCCAGCTTGTTGACCCAGTGTTCTTCGTGGCGCCTCTCCGAGTCAGCGAGCTTGATCAGGATGTCGTGCTCTTCACCGCCTCGCTTGGCCGCGAGCAAACGATAGGTCTCGCCCTCCGCCCGCTCGTTCGCAAGATAACGTCGCCACCGGCGAACATCCTTCCGGGAAGGATCTGGACGGTGTTCGATTCGGTTCGGCAAGGTGGCTCCTGAGAATATTTCGACCCCTGTGAAGCTTACGCGTGCGCGTTCAGGATCTGCACCCACGCAGCTCACCGGCGCGGTCGACCGCCTCGACCACCGCATCCTGAATCGCCATGAGCCGTAGGCGATTTACCGGGAACGGTTCGAGGATCCCGGACAGGTACACGAAGGTGATCTCTCGAGTCGGATCACTCCACGCAACCGACACATTGGAGCCGTTGTGCCCGAAGGTTTTAGCCGACGAGCGCTGCCCAAATGCGGATGCGGTGAACGGCTGGTCGCCTTCATGCCCGAGTTGCAGGCCGTTGCTCCACCACACTTTCGAGCCGGCATAGCGGTCGAATTCGCCGTCATTGCTCGGTTCGAGCAGTTCGCGGACAGTGCTTTCGCTCAGGTTAAGGTCGCTGCCACCCTGACGAATCGCCTCGAGCACGCGTGCCAAATCGTGAGCATTGGTTGAAATGCCGCCGGCGGGAATCACGGCCTCGCGCACTTTCGGGCGATTGAGCACGCTCGCAACGACCGCAGAGCCGGGGTCGCGGGCCACAAAGGGCACCTCACGCCAGGCCTCCGTCTGCGGCAAGGTCAAGAAGGTGTTTTCGGCACCGATCGGGCTCAGGATGCGCTCCGACAGCAGCTCGTCGAGGTCTCGGCCAGTCGCACGCTGCAGTGTCTCCCCGAGCATGAACCCCCACGACAGCCACTCGTACGCGGGGACCTCGTCGGCGTCCGGCTCTCGCGGATGCTCTTCGATTCTGCGAATCGATTCGTCCCAGTTCGTCATTGCGGCGACTTCGGGAATCGTGCCACCGACGCGCGGAAGACCGGAACGGTGCTGCAGCACCTGGCGGATCGTCACCGAGGCTTTCCTCGACTGCGCAAACTCTGGCCAATATCGCGCGACCGGAGCATCCACCTCGATCGCGCCGTCTTGGTGAAGCGCCCAGGTGAGTGTCGCAAGGAAGATCTTCGAGACCGAATACGGCCAGAAGGCTGCGTGCTCACCGACGCCGTACCGTTCTTCGACCACCGGTATGCCTCGGTGGAGAATAAGAAGTTGCGCGGGTCCGCCGCGGCGCTTCGCGAGTTCGATTGGCTCCGAGAAATCAATCATGCGGTGCTCGTTAGTTTCCGGGCGAACCCGCTTCGGTGCTCGACACATCCACGACCGAGAAATTTTTCCACGAGCGCGATGCCGTTGGTCCGCGCTGGCCGTGGTAGCGCGACTGGTACTTCTCTGAACCGTAGGGGTGCTCGGCGGGCGAACTGAGCTGGAAGAAGCACAACTGACCGATCTTCATGCCGGGCCAGAGTTTTATCGGCAGGGTGGCAACGTTTGAGAGCTCAAGCGTGACGTGGCCTTGGAAGCCGGGGTCGATGAAGCCCGCCGTGGAGTGGGTGAGGAGGCCAAGGCGCCCGAGCGACGACTTGCCTTCGAGTCGTGCGGCGACATCGTCAGTGAGCGTGACCTGCTCGAAGGTGGAGGCGAGGACGAACTCGCCCGGATGCAGAATGAACGCCTGATCGGGGTCGACTTCGAGCAGGTGGGTCAGCTCGGGTTGTTCCTCGCGCGGGTCGATCGATGGATACCGGTGGTTGTCGAAGAGCCGGAAGTAGCGATCGAGCCGCACATCTACGCTCGACGGCTGCACCAACCCCGGGTCCCACGGGTCAAGGCCAATCCGGCCTGAGTCAATTCCAGCGCGAATGTCCCCATCGCTGAGCAGCATGCATCCACCTAATTTGTCGCAACGGTCTGAGCTGTTGCTACACTATCGGTCTGCGCTTAAATGCGTGGGCCAGGGGCTGTAGTTCAATGGTAGAACTTCTGCTTCCCAAGCAGACAGCGCGGGTTCGATTCCCGTCAGCCCCTCCACTTGGCCGAGCGTCGCTTCGCGAGCGCCTTCCGCGCACGCGACACCCCTTCGCCGCAAAGTGGTCACTCCTTGTTGTTCTCGCGACGCAAACCAACAAGTATCGACCACTCTGCGGAATGTCGGGAGCGTCGCATACGCTGAACATTAACCAAGTGAATTGCAATTGGGAGGGAGAACCAATGACTGTATTCGCCCCGCAATCACGACCCTCAGTCCGTCGATTGACCGAAGAGGAAATTGAACTAGAGATCGCCGACATTGAGAGCCGTCGGGGGACCATACAAATGCTCCAAGATAAAGCTCGCCGGGAAATACTCACGGCTGATGAGCGCGCCGAAATGCGTCGGCTCGACGCACTCATATTCCTCAAAAATAGGAAATGAGTTCGACTTTTGAGGACCAAGCCGAGTCATTCGCGCTGGAGGTCATGGGGACTCTGGCAGCGGTCTTAGCAGTCGGCAACGTGCGCATGGATCTCACTGAATCCGCACCCGGTGTAATCTCCATGACGACCAACGACCCCAACGGTATTGAACTCCAGGTTGACCAGAAAACTCGGATGCGTCTTGAGATCGACCTGCAACTGATTCCAGACAGTCGTGGTCGTTGGCTGAAAGTGCTCCGGTCCTCGTATGCAGTCGTGCCCGAAGGTGCCGGCAATCCGTTTTTCCGATACGACTACCTCTCTGATCCACATGGCATTCCGGGCGCACACATCAACGTCCACGCACATCGCGATGACCTGATTGCGGCGCTAATTCCGCGAGGTAAAAGCCCAAGGTCAAAAAGGCGGCGAAAGGACTTTGTGGAATCGGGATCGCTGCCTCGGGTGTCAGCGTTCCACTTCCCTGTCGGCGGCGCGCGATTCCGACCATCGCTGGAGGACATCCTCGAGGTGGCGATCGATGAGTTTGGGCTCGACTGCCGCGAGGGCTATTTGGATGCACTAATGGATGGGCGCAGGAGATTTCGGCTTCGGCAGCTTGCGGCGTCGATTCGCGACTCGCCCGAGCATGCCAGCGAGGCCCTTCGTGAGTTGGGCTATGAAGTCTCGGCTCCGGCAAATGCCCCTGAGACGCGCGACAACTGGCTCGATCAAGTGTGAGTTGAGGCGATTCAAGGC
The DNA here is from genome assembly GCF_052090685.1 of Gulosibacter sp. Taxonomy (NCBI): domain Bacteria; kingdom Bacillati; phylum Actinomycetota; class Actinomycetes; order Micrococcales; family Microbacteriaceae; genus Gulosibacter; species Gulosibacter sp. The sequence goes on from NZ_JBQDBE010000011.1 coordinate 116,844, forward strand.
AGTACTTAAGAATGAGGCGTGCCGCTAGCGCTTACTCGGGCTGATGTGTCAGCCCGAGTAAGCGCTATGAACCCGAGTTCGCGGCATCATTAGTGTTTGAAATAGCTCCGGCCTCGAACCCGCCGTGTTGGGCTCGAGACCGGAAGATTGAAGTCCGTGAGCTACGCGGCGGTAGCCGAGTCGTCACGCTGACCAAGTTGCTTGTCGAGGCTCAAGAGCCCCGAGCCATCGCCATCAAGAATTTCGATGCGGCCGATGATCTCACTCACCGTGGATTCTTCTTCGACCTGCTCGTCGATGAACCAGTGCAGCATTGGTCGCGAATCGATGTCGCCGACCTCGTCGGCTACGCGATAGAGATTGCGAATCGCTTCCGAAACCTTCTCTTCGTGCGCGAGCGACGCTTTGAATGCATCCAAGGCGTTGTCGACCGTGTCCCCGGAAAGCTCGATTGGCTTGAGGACGGGGTGATAGTCGCGGTCGAGCAAGTATTGCGTGAACTTTTCCGCATGCTCGAGTTCTTCTCCCGCCTGAGCAGAAAACCAAGCAGCCATACCCGTGAGGTCGATCGCTTCCATGTCGGCCGCTAATTGGCGATAGACCAGCGATGCCGTGTGCTCAAGGGTAATCTGCTCGTTAATCGCATCCGCGTATTTCTGATCAATCTTCATAGGCGTCAAGCTACGCGCGAAGCCTGCAGGTTTGCTGCCGAATTCATTCACGCTTGAGCTCGCCCCGGCACCTCAACCGCCGCGCCCAACCGCTCAGCCGACTCGGTGATCGCCTGGATGATCTGCATGTTTCGCAACCCATCGGCGAAGGTCGGCGGCAGCGGCAGGTCAGCTACAGCCGCGCCGGAAGCGCCAAGCGCAGCGAGGAAAGAGCGGGCTTGCAGCGCGAGCATGTCACCGACTCCATGCTCCTCATCAGAACTCGCGACTGCGACGAGTTCGAGGTCGGATGCGTTGCCTCGCTCCAGTGCCACTGCCGCACGGAGTGCGACCGAATGCGCGACTCCCGCGAGCCCGGCTCCCACGACGGCGATTCGTACTGGGGAGCTGGCGTTCTGTTCGATGTCACTGTCCACTGCTGAAGCGTGCCACACGCGAGGTGGATACACGCTCAACGACGAACCCCCGAGCATAAAGAACAAACCGATCTACGGCTCAGGTGACATTGTCAGGGGCCTCGCGTTCAGGGTGTCACGGCAGGATGGATGCATGACTCGCGTGTATCTTTCGACCGACCCGCAGGCTGATGAACTGCTTACCGATGACCGCTTTGCCCTGCTCGTCGGGATGCTCCTCGACCAGCAGGTGCCCATGGAAACCGCGTTCACCGGCCCGAAGAAGCTCGTTGATCGTCTCGACACGTTCTCCGCGAGCGCGATCGCCGCGCTCGATCCCGACGAGCTGCTTGCGGCGTTCAAGGAGACCCCTGCGGTGCACCGTTTCCCCGGCTCCATGGCGACCCGTGTCCAGGCGATGGCCCAAGCCGTCGTCGACGACTATGACGGCAACGCCGAAGCGATCTGGACGGCTTCGGCCACAGACAGCAACCCTCCAACCGGCAAGGAAGTACTGCGCAGGCTCAAGGCGCTACCCGGGTTCGGCGACCAGAAAGCGAAGATCTTCCTCGCGCTGCTTGGCAAGCAGTTCGGACTGCAGGCCGAAGGCTGGCGCGAAGCCGCTGGTGACTATGGCCCCGAGGACGCGTTCCGGTCAATCGCCGATGTCGTCGATGAGGCATCCCTGGCGCGCGTGCGCGAGACGAAAAAGGCACTGAAGGCCGCAGCGAAGAAGTCAAAGTAGTTCGCGTTCGAGCCGTGGCCAAGGCGTTGATTACCTGCGGGACCTCCAAAGCGGGAACCCACACCGGGCATCAGTCATCACGCCGCCTCAGCGGCACTAACTACCACGCAACATCCCGCACGCTCGCGAGTCGCCGCGGCCCGGCCGCTTCGGTGACCACACCATCCTGCTCGCTTGCCTCCGCAAAACTCAGTCCCGTGCGCTCGGTGAGCTCCGCGAGCGTGACCTGGTACGTAGAGAACTCCGCGAGGTCGATCACTTCGAGATCCGAGAGGTCCTGCGTGAGCACGAACGGGCGCACGCGTAGCGTGCCGTCGGCCACGTAATAAATCACCTTGAAAAACTCGCGCGGGATCTGAAACCCGCGATAGTCCCGGTCGGTGTCTTTGAAGATCGGCCCACCGATTACGCTGACTCGGAGCCCCTCAACGTCGACCTCCGAAAACAGGGCGTCTTCGAGTTCACCCCACACTCCCGAGCGGCCCGACTGGTTGAAGGTGTTCATCTGCGGCGCGATATTCGTGAAAAAGAACGAGTCCTCATTCGCGCGCTGCGCTTCCGGTCGCGGGCCCCACAGCAAATCTGCCCGGCGGGCAATGTGCCCGCGGTCGAGGTCATTCCGGGAATAGAGGTCTTCTCCCGCTTGGACGTCATTGGGCAAGCGAGAATCGAGCCGAAACCCAATTCCGTCCCGGGACAGTCGCTGCATCGACCCACCGTCGATATTCCACGCCACCCAACGCGCAAGCCGGCGCTCGCCGCTCATCTGCAAGCTGAAGTGGGTGTACGGAATCACGACCGAGCCGTCGACCTCGGGCGCATCGCTGTCGGCGCCGCTGGGCACAGCAACCGGCTCGCTCAAGAACGCTTCGTCAAATCCTCCGCCGATGCCAGCCTCCGAGGCTGCTTCCACGGCGACTGTGGAGTCGAGCGACACATCCAGCACGTCGCGAACCGAGGATGCGAGGCACGCGAGGGCGTGTTCCTCACCATCCGGGGCGTCTGAGCCGGCGAAATGGAGCCCCGCCATCACGCGCGAGGTCCGGCCGTTGCCCGACTTGAGCATCCAGACCGCGCCCGAGTCGCCACCGTCGCTGAGCATCCCGGTACCTGCGGGATCGTTGTCGTTCTCGCGCCGTGGATCGGGTTGGATCTCGAAGCAGCCGATGGTGTGCTCGCCCGAACCCTCGCCGTAGTCGAGCGAGACCATCGTCTCGATTCGGCTCACTACTCCGTGGCTGACGCCGGTGGTCCGGCCTGACTTCACGACGCGGTCACCGAGATCGGGGTCAGCGATCTCTTCCGGAACGATGCCGAGGTCCATGATCTCGGCGTCGATTTCGCGCCCAACCACGGACGAGATCGCCGCATCTCCGGCTGCCCCGAGATGCGAGCGCAAGAGTGTGCCGAATACGTTTCGCCGGTCACCACTATTGTCGTCGTGCGCACCGGGCTGCAGCACATCGTCGCCGATCGCGCCCTCGGGACCGTGCAGGACGTGCCAGTTCGACAACACGACGGGTTTGCCGCTCGTGCGGTCATACATAATTGCGCCGAGCGTGCCCGCGGAGACCGATGGATGCGACACGCTGATGCCCGGGACGAGCGGGTCGCGTCGCGTTTTGCGGGCACTCCGTTCGGCCTCGGGCACGACCCGATGCGACGGCACGAACGAGCGCTCCACGACATCGGTCACGACGGTCTCGCTGTCGATCTGCAGCGATTCCGGGATGAGTTCGGTTCCGAGTGCTTCGAGCTCGGCAACTGCGGTCTTCGTTCGGACCGTGAACTGCAAGCTGAGTTCGTCGGTCGTCTTCCCGTCCACGATCTTGTACCCGAGACCCACCGAGGTGATATTCGCGTCGGCAAGGTAGTGGCGCGCGTTGCGGCGGATCCAGGCCCGGATGCGTTCGATATTCGGGGTCATGCGTGCCACGGTACGGCGACCACCTCAGCAAAATCCGAGTACTCGCATCGAGGTGGACTCCCAGCACGTGCAGGCAAAATGCGTGCACCAGGTGGGAGGCGCAATGCACGAGCAGATGTTTGACGAGGACGATCCCCTACTCGCTCGCGTGCGGAAAATCGCCCTGTCGTACCCCGGTTCTGACGAGCGCATCTCACACGGTCGACCGTGGTTCTTCACGAAAACGGGGTTCGCCGTCTACGGCGGATCCGTCAAAGGCGACCATTCCGTGCACCAGCAGCATCCCGCAGCGGTACTCGTGAAAGCTGACCCGAACGAGCGTCACGCGTGGCTCGAGGACTCGCGGTTCTTCGTTCCCGCATACTTTGGGCCGTCAGGATGGGTCGGTCTCGACCTTGACGGAGACACTGACTGGCAACTCGTCCGCGAACTCATAGAGACGTCGTTTCGACTCACCGCACCAAAGCGACTCGTGCGGGAGCTTGACGATTAGCCGAGCGCGGGGCGAATATCGCGCGCGATGACTTCGAGCTGGCGGACATTGAAGTCGACGCCGAGCGCATTCGGGACAGTCACGAGCACCGTGTCGGCTTCCTGCACCGCTTCGTCCTCGCGGAGTTCCTCGACGAGCTGATCGACCTCGCCGATGTAGCTGCGCCCGAATCGAGCGAGTTCGCCCGGCTCAATCTGGCCGACCTGGTCCTTCGATTCGGCTTGCGCACGAATACCGAAGTAGCGGCGCGATTCGTCGTCGATGATCGGAATGATGCTTCGCGAGACACTTACTCGAGGCGTCCAATCGTGTCCGGCGACCTCCCACGCATCCCGGAACTGGTGAATCTGTTCGGCTTGCAACTGCGACATCGGCACACCGGTGTCTTCGGTCAGCAGCGTCGAGGACATCAAATTCATGCCCTGCTCGGCGGTCCACACCGCTGTCTTGCGGGAACCGGCGCCCCACCAAATTCGCTGATACAGCTCCGGCGACTGCGGCTGTACCGGCTGCGGGTCGAGCGAGTGCGAGCGTTGCGGGTCAGGGTTCGCGACGCCAGCGCCCTGAATGGCGCGCTGGAAAATACGCGTGTGATGCCGTGCCATATCGGCGCCGTCGGGATCGTCTTCGGACGGCACGTGCCCGAAGGCGCGATAGCCGGCAAGCACGGGCTCGGGTGACCCGCGACTAATGCCGAGCTGCAATCGACCTTCAGAAATCAGGTCGGCAACGGCGGCTTCCTCAGCCATATACAGCGGATTCTCGTAGCGCATGTCGCAGTTGCAACACTCGTTAGCGTAAGCTTGTTGCATGGTCGAGCTGGTATCTCTGAGGAAGACGAACGAGGTGGCGGCCTACGTGCGCGCCTCCATGGACCGAAAGGGCGACCGTTGGACAGTCGAGACCCAGCTGCGGAAGATCAGGTCGCTGGCCGATGCCAAGGACTGGAAGGTCGTCGAGGTCTACGAAGACAACGCTGTGTCGGCGACGAAGAGCCGACGTGCTGGCACCCGCTGGGCCGAGATGCTGGAGGACGCACGCTCGGGCAGGTTCTCGATGGTCGTCGCGGTAGACATAGACCGGCTCCTACGCAGCACGAAGGATCTCAACACTCTGATCGACCTCGGCTTGCGCGTCGTCACAGTCGACGGCGAGATTGACCTCTCGACGGCGGATGGCGAGTTCCGGGCTACGATGCTCGCCGCTCTCGCGCGATTCGAGGCAAGGCGCAAGGCCGAGCGCCAGGTCAGGTCGAACGAGCGCCGCCGCGCCGAGGGTATCCCGGCGTCCACCTGGAAGTCGTTCGGCTGGACGAGGAAGGGGGAGCTGATTGAGGAGGAGGCCGAGGCCGTGCGGGGTGCGTTCGACGCGTTCCTCGGTGAGTCGTCGCTGTCGATCCGGGGCATCCGCGACGACCTCAACAAGGCAGGTCACAAGACCGCGCGAGGATCCGAGTTCTCCGTCGATGCCGTGCGGTACCTGCTGGCGAACCCGCTCTACGCTGGCTACATCAAGCACTACGCCTCGGGTGAGCTGTACCCGGTGCATGGCGGGGCGTTCCCGCCCATCGTCGGCGAGCAGACGTGGCGGGCTGCGGTGGCGAAGCTGGAGGACAACGTGCGGAGGTC
>NZ_JBQDBE010000012.1:0-119096 GCF_052090685.1 Gulosibacter sp.
AACGTGGCGTGGCCGATGAAGCTGTTCAGTGCGGAATTGTCGATGCTCATGGTGCTTGTCCTCCTGTCCTGGATGGATACTGCGCTTGTGGCCGGATGTGCCGACCGTATTCGATTCCTTCTCCGCCGGCGTTGTTTGCCCCGGCACCCCCCCGGGGGAAAACCCGCCGGCCGGGGGGAGATGGGGGTGGCGCCCCCCCCGGCCCCGCCTCCGACCCCCCTACCCCCCCACACATACTCGCCCCCCCCCCCCTCCGGGGGGGCCCCCGCTTCCTTATTGGCGGATGATGCTCGGGACTATTCAGCCTCGGCAGGAACCTCGGGGGCACCCTCTTGCATGTAGCGCATCTGGCGCGCGATGCTCACGGCGTGGTCGGAGAAACGCTCGAAGTAGCGGTTCGCGAGCGTTGCGTCGACGATCTGCGAAACGCTCACGTCGCCGGCGTTCTCGTGGCGAGTGAGGTACTCGAGTACGTGGCGGTGGGAGTTGTCCACGGCGTCGTCAGCGGCAATAATCTCGTCGATCAGAGCAGCGTCTTCCGTTTCGAAGAGGCGGACAACGCGCTCTGCCTGAGCGACATCGAGCTTGCCGACGTTTGCGAATTCTTCGAGGAGGTCGGTGGGTGCAGACTGTTCCGGGTAGCGCATGCGTGCGAGCTGCGCGACGTGTGCGGCGAGGTCTCCCATTCGTTCGAGAGCTGCGGTCATGCGCATGGTGGCGACGATGAATCGAAGGTCGCGCGCGACCGGTGACTGCATGAGCAGAATCTCAACACCGAGATCGTCGACGTGAAGGGTGGACTCGTCAATCTTGAGGTCGTCGCTGATCACCTGGTCAGCGAGCGAGACGTCGGAGGAAGAGAAAGCAGTGGTAGCCCGGGTGATCGCAGACAGGACGTCTTTCGAGATGGCTACGAGTCCGGACTGGACCTCGGCAAGTTCTTGCTGGAATACTTCGCGCATTGGCTTCCTTTAGTTTGGCTGGGTGGAACTTAACAGCTTCCAAGCACCATAGCGGTGAATAACCGAAATGTTTCAATGGCTGAACCTACGCTTTGGAGTTGTCCGCACGGTGTCTAGGCGGTAACCAGTCGTTAATCTTCGGAGCGTTCGGGCGCGCCTCGGCACTGCCCTAAAGTTGAACTATGAGCACCGCGACGGCGATTTATCTCAGCGTTTTACTCGGCGTCGTAGTCGGTATTGTGATCTCGACAGTGGTCGTGGTGATTCTGCGCGCGAGGTCGCGGGCGGCGGCGATCGCGCAACCGGTGATCTCTTCAGACGTCGAGGAAGTCTTGGCCGCACTGCCGCAAACGGCGATCGTCACCGACCCCTCACACAATGTGATTCGCGCAAGTTTTGGGGCGACGAGTGCGGGGCTTGTCACTCGTGACGGGAGACTCGCGCCACAGCTTGTGCCGATAGCGGCTCGTGCGTGGACGACGGGGCACGCGGTGGAGACCACAAAAACGGTGCCGCGGGGGCCGTTTGGCTCCGCCGGGCTGCAATATCGGGTCCGGTCATCGCTACTCGCACCGCGGTTCATCCTCACGCTGGCGCAGGATATGACCGAAGCGATTCGGGTCGAGGATGTTCGTCGAGATTTCGTGGCCAATGTGTCGCACGAGCTCAAAACCCCGATTGGTGCGGTGACGCTCCTCGCCGAAGCAGTGCAGGAAGCCGCCGATGACACCGAACAGGTGCGGTATTTCGCCGGTCGGATGCTGATTGAGAGTGACCGTCTCGCGCGACTCACTCGCGAACTCATTGACCTCAGTCGATTGCAAGCAATGGACACCCTCGAAAATGCGGAAGTGGTGGACATGGCGGAAATCGTGGAGCAGGCAGTGGACCTCACCCGCGTCCCCGCGAATGCGAAGCAGATCAGAGTTCGGATGAAGCCGGTCGAAGGCTCTGACGTGTGGGGCGATAGTTCCTTCCTGCTGATGTGCGTGCAGAACCTCATCACCAACGCGATCACCTATTCGCCGACCACCTCCAGCATCGGTATTGGGATGCGCCGAGTCGATGATGTGATCGAGATTTCAGTCGCAGACCAGGGGATTGGGATCAGCGAAGCGGATCAGAAACGGATCTTTGAACGCTTTTATCGCGTGGATGCGGCACGCTCACGAAATACCGGTGGGACCGGATTGGGCCTGAGCATCGTGCGTCACATCGTCGAGAACCACGGTGGTGAGATTCGAGTGTGGTCAAAACTTGGTGAAGGCTCGACCTTTACGCTGCGCATCCCCGCGGCGGATGCTCGCCGACCGCAGAATGAGCACACGGAGGCTCGGGTGACCTCAACCATCCGGCTACCAATACTTCCTGCTGATTCGGAGTGAAACGGGCGATCGTTTACCAATAGTTTGCCGTTCGTATGCACAATAGGTCCGTGACTCGAATTCTTATTGTTGAGGACGAATCCTCCCTTCACGAACCGTTGGCTTTTCTTCTCAACCGGGAGGGATACGAAACTGGAGTCGCCGAGAACGGCAATGACGCGGTCGAACTCTTCGAACGCGAGGGCGCTGACCTGGTGTTGCTCGATCTCATGCTCCCCGGAATGCCCGGTACGGAGGTGTGTAAGCGCATCCGTGCGGTCTCAGCAGTACCAATCATCATGCTGACCGCGAAGGACTCCGAGGTCGACATCATCGTGGGGCTCGAGCTCGGCGCAGATGACTACGTCACCAAGCCCTACTCGACACGAGAGTTGCTCGCTCGGGTGCGAGCAGTGCTCCGCCGTGCCGAGCAGGTTGAGGAAGACGAAGACGACGGCATCGTCGAAGTCAATGACATTCGGATGGATGTCGACCGCCACACCGTGGTGGTCCGCGGTCAGCTAACGCAGATGCCGCTCAAGGAATTTGAGCTGTTGGAGTTCCTCATGCGTAACTCGGGTCGAGTGCTCACCCGCGGTCAGCTGATTGATCGAGTGTGGGGCCCCGACTATTACGGGGATACGAAGACGCTGGATGTGCACATCAAGCGCATCCGCTCCCGCATTGAAGTGACGCCGTCGTCGCCGAAGCTGCTCGTGACCGTGCGCGGTCTCGGCTACCGATTCGAGGGGTAGATTCGGCTCGAGCCGCCGCGGCGCTGCTCGGTCTTGGATCGAACCGTGCCTTAGAAACGAAGTGGGGCCCATCCAAACGGATGGGCCCCACTAGTTGGTCTGCGAAGGTTGGCTGCGACTCGCTACGGCTGCAGTGTTTCCGTGGGCGTCGCGTCGGTCTCGGGTGCGTCGGTCTGCGTTCCGGCAGGCTGGTCAGCGGGTGCCTCGGGGAGGAGCGTTGCGTACTCCTGGAGCACACCCTCGGCCTCTTCGGAACCGAGGATCGGCACGAGTACCGTGTCTTCCGCGGTCTGCGCATTGCCTTCGAGGTCGGTGTAGGTCGAGGTGAAGGTCACTTCAATGGTCGTACCGGTCTCGAACTCACCAGTGACAAGTTCTGGGCCAGACTCGCCATAACCGACCTGCGTCAGGCTTTCGTTGATTCCGGCGCTCGCTTCGATCTCCACCGTGCTCGAGCCAACTTCGGCGGTCACGGTCGCGGGCTCGTCAGTGAGGTTGACGATGGCGAACACGAAGTTGGCTTCATCAGCGTTTTCCGTGGTGAGCAAGAGCGCGTTCTGTACGGAGACACCACTGAGGTCTGCACTGATGCCATCGCTGGGGTCGTACTGCATCTCCGTGCGTTGGGGGCTGATCATGTTGCAACCAGTCAGCCCAACGCCGATGGCGAGGGCGAGCGCGGCTGCGGCAACGGCGCGGATCTTCACTGCAGGGGCCTCCTGGTTACGGTGCGAATCAACTGTGCGCTAACTCGCGAATAACAAATCTTCCTCAAGCCTAGCCGATTGCGGCGGCTGCCTTGGCACCCGTGGAGGCAGAACATGTCCGCTGAGGGCGCGAAATCCTATCACTTGGCCGTGCTAAAATGGGCAAATCTGCGTAAGTGAGGGGAACTAATTTTATGAAGCTTGAGGTCGGAGAGACCGTCGTCTACCCACACCACGGTGCGGCAACGATCGAAGAGGTCAAGACTCGAGTCATCAAGGGTGAAGAGAAAACCTACCTGAAGCTGAACGTAGCTCAGGGTGATCTCACCATCGAAGTTCCGGCTGACAACGTCGAACTGGTTGGCGTCCGCGACGTTATTGATGATAAGGGACTCGAAGAGGTGTTCGACGTGTTGCGTGCACCGATTACCGAGGAACCAACAAACTGGTCTCGCCGGTACAAATCCAATATGGAAAAGCTCGCCTCTGGTGACGTGATTAAGGTCTCTGAAGTGGTTCGTGACCTGTGGCGTCGCGACCAGGACAAGGGGCTGTCGGCCGGCGAGAAGCGGATGCTCTCGAAGGCACGCCAGGTGCTCGTATCCGAGCTCGCGCTCGCGGAAGAAACCAGCGAGGACGACGCCAATGAGCACCTCGACAAGGTGCTTGCCTCCTAATCAGATTTAAACAGATCGCTGGCTAGTACTGCCGGGGTCGTTATTCCAGTTGCATCATTGCGAAAGGAATAATGGCCCCGGCATTCTCTGTGTGTGGGATGCTAGCCAGCATGAGTGAGCGCGCCCTGCCCTGCACCGGAGTTGTCATTGTTGCCGCCGGCATGGGAACCAGGCTCGGGCTCGGTATCCCGAAAGCGTTCGTACTGCTGGCCGGCGAACCGATGCTCGCGCACGCGCTGCGCGGTTTGCTGAGATTGCCCGGTCGTGTCGCGCTGGCAATCACCGTGCCCGCTTTGGTCGAGCATGCACCAGCCGAGCCTGCTTCATCCGTGCCCGCGTCGACCGATCCCGCATCAGCCCAGGATGCGCAGGCTACCGCCCAGCGGCTCGTCGCCGACGAGCTGGCCGGCTTGAAAGATCGGCTCGTGTCCACCCGAATTGTGCCCGGTGGGGAGAGCCGCCATGCTTCTGTTGCTGCCGGGCTCGCGGCTCTGCCGGAAGAATGCGATGTCATTCTGGTGCACGACGCTGCTCGGGCGCTCGCAACCCCGGAGTTCATCGCCGGAATCGCCGGTGCGGTGCGGGCAACCGGCGTGGGGATCGTTCCGGGGGTGCCGGTGATCGACACCATCAAACAGGTGGATGCCCAGCAGCGAGTCCTCGACACCGTGGATCGCACAGCGCTTCGTGCCGTGCAGACGCCGCAGGGGTTTCCCGCATCCGAACTGCGAAAGGCCTATGCCGACAGCTCGGACATCGCCACGGATGACGCCGCGACATTCTCGGCAGCGGGCGGCATCGTGGAGATTGTTGCGGGAGAGCCGGATGCGTTCAAGATCACCGGTCCCGCCGACCTCCTGCGCGCGGAGCAGTTGATTGCCGAGCGTTCGGGCGCGGACCTTCGCGGCGGCATGGATTCCTCGGTTGCCAGCGAGCTGCGCACCGGTATCGGCACCGACATCCATGCCTTTGATACCGCCGACCAGGACGCGCCAATCGGCACGCCGGTCCGACCGTGCTGGCTCGCGGGCATTCATTTTCCGGGGGAGCGTGGGTTGACGGGCCACAGCGACGGCGATGCGGCGAGCCACGCGATCGTGGATGCGGTACTCGGCGCGGCAGGGCTCGGCAGCATCGGTTCCGCATTCGGAACCTCGGATCCACGGTTTGCGGGCGCTCGCGGCACGGTGTTTTTGGAAGCGACACGAGAACTCCTCGCGGCACACGGCTGCGCAGTGCAAAACGTGAGCGTACAAATCGTGTGTCAGCGACCACGATTCGGCCAGCGCGCGAGCGAAGCAAGTGCGGTGCTGTCGCAAGCACTCGGCGCACCCGTCACCGTGAGCGCAACCACTTCCGACGGGCTCGGCTTCACCGGTCACGCCAATGAAGGGGTGTTTGCCGTGGCGAGTGCGCTCGTTCGTGTACCGACACTCGCAGACCAACAGCATGGCTGAGCTACGCGACTCTAAGATGGATGCGTGACTCAGCAGCGCCTTTACGACACCCGACAGCAGACGTATGTCGATTTCATTCCCCTGACGGAAGGGGAAGTGTCGATGTACGTGTGCGGACCCACGGTGCAATCCGCACCGCACGTCGGGCACTTGCGGTCCGCACTCGTGTACGACCAGATCCGACGCTGGTTCGTGCACGAGGGTTTCCGGGTCACTCTCGTTCGCAACGTCACCGATATTGACGACAAGACGCTCGCCAATGCGACGGAACACGAGCCCTGGTGGGCGCTCGCGTATCGCGTCGAGCGGGTGTTCAACGAGGCGTACGCGACCCTGCGCATCCAGGCACCGACCTACGAGCCGCGTGCGACCGGAGCAATTCCGGAAATGCAGGCAATTATCGCCCGACTTATTGACGCCGGACACGCGTATGAGGCGGAGGACGGGGTCTACTTCGACACCGCATCCTGGGCCGACTACGGAGAACTCACCCACCAGCAGCCCAAGGACATGGTTGCCGCGGAAGACGGCGCACCGCGCGCCAAACGCTCGGCGCAAGACTTCGCACTGTGGAAGGGGAAGAAGGCTGACGAGCCGGAATCTGCCGCCTGGGACTCGCCTTGGGGGCGCGGTCGACCGGGCTGGCATATCGAGTGCTCCGCGATGTCGACCAAGTATCTCGGCAGCGAGTTCGATATTCATGGCGGCGGCCGTGACCTCCGATTCCCGCACCACGAGAACGAACTCGCCCAGTCACGGGCTGCGGGGGATGCGTTCGCACGGCACTGGCTCCACAACGGTCTTGTATCCCTCGGTGGCACCAAAATGTCGAAGTCAGTGGGAAACGTCGTCTCCGCGAGTGAGCTGTTGAACGAACGTCGCCCGATTGTCGTGCGCTATCTCTTCGGCTCCGCCCACTACCGATCCACGATCGAACTCAGCGAGGAGGCGTATGCCGAGGCCGAAGCGAGCTTCGACCGTATTGCGCACTTCCTCGATCGGGTGACGCGACTGCTCGGTGAGCAGGCACCGCCCGCAAGTGAATTGCCCGAAGCTTTCGCTGCGGCGATGCGCGACGACTTTGGTGTCCCACAAGCGCTCGCGGTCGTCCACGAGACCGTGACGGCTGGAAATCAGGCGCTCGAAAACGGGGAAGTCGCGCGCGTCCAGGAACTAGGGGCTGCGGTGCGCGGAATGCTCGGTATCCTTGGAGTTGATCCGCAGGCTGACGAATGGGCAGATTCATCCGCGAGCGATTCGGTGCTCGAACCCGCCCTCGATTCCCTGATCCGCGGGCTCCTCGAACAACGGGCCACTGCCCGAGCCGAACGCGATTGGGGAGCCGCCGACCGCATCCGCGATGGGCTTGCTGCCGCGGGCATCACGATTGAAGATACCCCGCAGGGGTCGCACTGGAGTGTTAACTAATGAGTACTGGTGGAAAGCGCCCCTCGGGCAACCGCAATAAGAAGGGCCCGATCAAGGGCACCGGCGGCCACGGCCGCAAGGCTCTCGAGGGTAAGGGCCCGACCCCGAAAGCGAAGGATCGGCACTGGGCGAAGGACCGCCGTCGACAGGCCGCAGCGGGCAGTAAGCCGGAGCAGCGGCGCACTGCCCCGCGACAGCGCTCGTCGCAGCTGAACGATGTTGAGCTGGTCACCGGGCGCAACTCGGCGCTCGAGGCGCTGCGCGCGGAGATCCCCGCGACGACGGTGTACGTGGCCGCGCAGCTCGAAGTTGATGACCGCATCCGTGAAATCATTCAGATCGCGGCGAAGCGCAATATTCCAATGCTTGAGGTCACGCGGCAAGAACTTGACCGCATGGTTCCCTTTGACGCCGTGCACCAGGGGATCGCACTCAAGGTTCCGGCCTATGAGTACGCTGACCCGGTTGAGCTGTTGCAGACCACGATTTCGCAGGCGAAGACGCCACTGTTTGTCGCGCTCGATGGCATCACCGATCCGCGCAATCTCGGGGCAATTGTTCGGTCCGTGGCGGCGTTCGGCGGCCACGGCGTGATTGTGCCGCAGCGTCGGGCGGCGGGGATGACCGCATCCGCGTGGAAAACCTCGGCGGGTGCTGCTGCCCGTCTTCCCGTTGCACTTGCAGGAAACCTAACCAACACCGTGAAGGCGTTTAAGGATGCGGGTGTGTTTGTGGTGGGGCTGGATGGTGACGGTGATGTGTCGCTTCCCGATCTCACGCTCGCGACTTCGCCGCTGTTGATAGTGGTCGGGTCGGAAGGCAAGGGGCTCTCTCGGCTCGTGGCCGAGAATTGCGACGCGATTGTGTCTATTCCAATTGACTCGGCCACCGAATCGCTGAACGCTGGTATCGCCGCATCGGTGACGATGTACGAGGTTGCGAAACTTCGCGCGGCAGCCGCCAGCACCGACTAATTCAGCCGATCACCCGTGGCTGCATCAAATATGTGCAGCCGCGCGGTGTTCGCAAGCACGGTCACCGTGTCGCCAACCTGCGCGTGGTTTCGGCCGTCGACTCGAACGGTGAGCTGCAATTCGCGGTCATCGACCTGCGCTGACCCGTAGAGGTAGCCGTCGCTGCCGAGCTCTTCCACCAAGTCGACGCGCATGCGAAGTCCGGCTTCGCCATCCTGCGCGATCCGGAGGTCCTCAGCTCGCAGCCCGGCTCGAATGCTCCGGTTTCCGGCCGCGTTGGCGACCGAGTCGGGTACGGGAACCTGCGTCTCGCCGAACGGGAGCATCCCGTCGCGGATTGCGGTCGACCAGATCGTCATTGCCGGCGATCCGATGAACCCGGCGACAAACTCATTGACCGGACCGTCGTAGAGGTCTTGCGGAGCACCCACCTGCTGCAGTTTGCCGTGGTTGAGGACCGCGATGCGATCACCCATCGTCATTGCTTCGGTCTGGTCGTGCGTGACATACACGGTCGTGGTGCCGAGTCGCTGTTGTAGGGATGCGATTTGCGCGCGGGTTTGGACGCGCAGTTTTGCGTCGAGGTTCGAGAGCGGCTCATCCATGAGAAATACCTGCGGTTCGCGCACGATCGCCCGCCCCATCGCGACACGCTGACGCTGGCCACCGGAAAGTTCACCCGGTCGGCGGTGTAGTAGCTCACCGAGGTCGAGCAATTCCGCGGCTTCGCGGACGCGCCGCGCGCGCTCCGCTTTCGACACGTGACGCGTGCGCAGCCCGAATCCAACGTTTTGCTCCACTGTCATGTGCGGGTACAGCGCATAATTCTGGAAGACCATCGCGATGTCGCGATCCTTCGACGCGACATTGGTGACGTTACGATCGCCAATGTGAATGGTGCCCTCATCCACGGGCTCGAGCCCCGCGAGCATCCGCAGCGTCGTGGTCTTGCCACAGCCTGAGGGACCGACAAGGACGAGGAACTCGCCGTCACCGATTTCGAGGTCGAAGCGATCGACGGCGTTGCGTGAGGATCCGGGGAAGCGGCGCGTCACGCTTTGGAAGTTCACTGCGGCCATGAAGATCCATCGTAGTCGGCGCTCGGACTGGACCATCACGGAGGGCCCTCATGCCCACGACGGATCCTCTTGCAACGATGTGCAGTCTTTCTTCCAACAGCAGCAGGAATACGGTGCTTCGTGAGCCCCATCGGCTAGTTTGGGCAGAAAATTTGGCGGCACCCCTTCACCGGTTTAAGAGTGTGAATTGGGCAGCGAGATTGACGACAGAATCAGTAAGGGAATGAGTATGAACCCCTCACCGACGAACCCCGACAAACCGCGCTTTGTCTCGCCGACCCACGAGCGTCGTGAGTGGGCCGCGCAGATGCTCCGCCAAGCTCACGCACAGGGTGGTATGACGCTCCTGGTTGACGGTCTTCCGGGAATGGGGAAGACCTTTCTCCTCCACGACCTCCGTGCGGCGGCGCTCGCGGAAGGTCAGTGGCCGCTCATCGTGGTGCGTGCGGATGAGTTTGAAGTGGGGGAGCCGTATAGCTTTATTGAGCGCGTGGTGGCCGCCAGTGGGATGGACGATTGGTATTTCGAGCCGGGCTCCCTGACGGACCCGATCGACGTGGCGCGTGAGTGCATCCGAAGATTGCTCGGCGACGGTAAAGATGGCGGCTGGGTGTTTATCGTTGACGATGCTCAGTGGGTGGATGCCGAATCGCACCGGGTGTTACGGTATGTGATTCCGCGGATCACCAGGCGAAATATGCTGCTCGCAATCGGTTCCCGGTCGCCGCACGACTCCGGCTCATTTGGGGCGTTCTTGAAAGAGTTCGTGAGCAATAGTCACTTGGACCAGGGGCGCACATTGCAGCCTCTCGCCTCCCGCGAGGTCCGTGCGCTCATCGCAGAGCGATACGGGGTGGCCGTCTCGAAATCGATCGCGAAGCAGATCGTGGCGGAAACCGGCGGATCCTTTCTCGAAATCGACAGCGTCCTCAGTTCGATGACCGCCCAGGAAATTGCGCAGATTCACCTGGGCTGGAGTGCGCCAGCGCGGCTCACGGAGGGATCAAATGATCTGCTGCTGCGCACCTATCGCGACATCGACCGGGAAACGCAAGCCACCGTGGAGCTTGTCTCGTTAGCCGGGCACGCACTTAACGTCGATCAAATTCACGCTGCTGCGCGCATCCTGAACGAGCCGGTTCACCTCGATAGCGGCATCGCAATGGGGATGCTCTCGCAATCGGAAATTGACTCGAGCGTCATGTCCCGACACACGTTGCTGGCGACTGCCATCGCGAATTCGGTGCCGCAAGAGCGGGCCCGTGAGATCTACCATGCCCTCGCGGAGGTCACCGAGGGATACCGTTCGCTGCGACAGCGGCTCATGGGGGCGAGCAACTGGAGTGAAGGCCTCAAAAGGGAAGTCACGGAATATGTCGCCGCCGCGGTGTCGGAACGGAAATTTGGCAGCGCGGGAGAGGTGCTCCGCGCAGGGTTGGAGCTGGTGACAGAACCCGAAGCACGGATAGAGCTCATTGAGAGTCTGGTACTCGTCCATTTGCAGGCGAAGACCGGCTACCTCGTTGT
Organism: Gulosibacter sp.; assembly: GCF_052090685.1. Taxonomy (NCBI): domain Bacteria; kingdom Bacillati; phylum Actinomycetota; class Actinomycetes; order Micrococcales; family Microbacteriaceae; genus Gulosibacter; species Gulosibacter sp. The sequence continues at coordinate 10,931 of NZ_JBQDBE010000012.1, forward strand.
TGATCTGCTGGATGAGATTACGCAATTCCCGCCGACCTTGCTGCGTCAACTTATGGTGCAGGTGCTCAGCGCGCACCGTGTCGGTGCGGAAGTCTCGCCCGCCGCGGTGCAAGCGATCCTCACCACAGTTCCCAAAACCACCGATGAGCGAGCGATTCTTGGATTCTACGCATTCTTGGTCGTGCTCTTGAGTATGCGCAGCGCCGACACCGAAGCGGTTCCCACACTCATTGAACACGCAAAGCGCCTCGTTGCGGCCGCACCTTCCTCGCCGGATGAACTCTCGGATCAGCGGCTCGCCTGGATGGTGGACCGTGACGCGCGACTGCTCGTGCTCGACTGCTATCAGGTGGTGCAGTATCAGCAGCGCTCGGAGTTGGATGAAGTCCGAGCTGCGCTCCCGGGCATTATGCAGCGCATCGAAGCAGTGGAGAATTCCTCACTCAAGGTGGATGCGATGGTCGCGATTGCAGGTGCCCAGATGGCAATCGGTCGGGCAGATCTGGCGCACGCTATGGCAGAGGAGGGCGTTGCCATGCTCAAGCACGTGGGAGAACCCTGGGCGGCAGGTACCGCACGCGTGATTCTGGGCCACTGCATGATTCTGCGGGGCGACCTCAGCGAAGCAAGCGAACTGATCGATCTTGCCGAAGCAGTGACCTTCAATTCGCTCGATGTGGAGACACGCTCCAGCTGGGCCGCACTGCAACTCACCATTGCTGCGATGACCGGCGACGAAAACGCCGAGCTCTATGTGGAGCAGTCTCGGCGGCATCGCGACGTTGATTGGGAGGCATACAGCCCGGATCTTGGAGTGATCGCGGAGTGTGAATTCGCTCGTGTCCGTGGCAATTTCGAAGAGATACTGCGGGTCACTTCGGGATCCTGGGTTGAACAGATTCGGAGTACCCAGCACGGTTTTCTCACGTATCGCGCGCAAGCCCTAATTGAAACCCAACGGCTCGAGGAAGCCGCCGAACTGATTGGCTCGCTGGCGCGGTGGCGTGGCGAACGTTGGCAAGAATATTGGGGAAGCCTTGACTGGTTGCAAGCGCGATTAGCGCGAGCGGAACACGACGAGGAGACCGCTCGCTGGCATTTCGAATCCGCGATAACGCATCGCGAGTTTCCGTTGCCCTGCGGTATCGCGCTGGCTGACTTCGGTGGCTTCCTCGCGGAAAGCGGGGATCGTGCGCAAAGCGAAAAACTGCTCCGTTCGGCGGTGAAGGTACTTACCGAGATCAACGCAGACGGGTACCTCGCGGCCGTTCGCGAAATTCTCGAAACGACGCTTGGCGTCCAGGAACAAGCCCCCGCGGTGGCGCGCCACCTCGCGATGCTCACGGCGCGAGAACAGCAAGTCGTTGAACTCGTTGCCGGCGGCGGTACCAACCCGCAGATCGCGAAAAGCTTGGATGTGTCAGTCACGACCGTGCGGTCGCATATCTCGAATATTTTACGGAAGCTCAACCTCAATTCGAGACAAGAAGTGATTCATCTCTTGAGCGAGGAAGGCCACCAGTAGGTAGCTGGTGCTAGTCCAGCTCCGAAATTATTTCCTGCAGCCGCTGAAGAAGCTCACTGCGGCTTTCGGCACCGAGCCGATTGCGCATCCGAGCGACGTGATGCTCAACAGTTTTTGGCGAAATGAACAGTTGCTCCCCGATCGCTCGGTAGCCCTGTCCATCGAGCACGAGCTGCGCGACTTCGAGTTCTCGCCGGGTGAGCGTTGCATTCTTGAGCGGTGCGTGGCTGCCATCTGCGGCATGCAGCTTGTTGATGTCGCGGGCCAGCTGCATCAGTGACAGTGCGCCTTCTCGCTGCGGTTGCTGTAACGCGGCTTGGCCAGCCAACCGGGCCGCATCCCACACCTGGCCGTGCGAGGCGAGCGCATTGGCACTCGCCTCGACCGAGGCAAAATCGGCCTTCCGTCGAAGCACTTCTAACCAGGTCTGACCGGCGCGCGCGAGCGTGGCCGCATAGCTGCTGGTCTGTTGCGCAGCACCAAGGGCGTTGGCATGGGGGATGAGTGCGGCGGGATCATTCGCCTGGAACGCTGCCTGCACGGCAGACCAGTGGAATGGCGCTGTCCAAGCAACTGGGTCGTGCAGTTTGGCGGCGATGGACTGTACCCGCGTGACGAGATCACGGGCCCGGGGAAGCTCCTGTAGCCGGGCAGCAACCACGAGTATTTCGCCGAGTGGCAGAAGGTCGAACAGGGTGAAGGACATCCCAAATGTGTGCCCGCGAATCTCTTGCAAGGCATCGCGCATCCCCTTGAGGTCGGTCCGGCGACGAGCGATGCCCGCGAGCAAACTCAGGTAGAAGAGGCGATCGCGATCACCGAGATGCTCATTTTTCGCGACTTTTGCAACGAACTCTTCTGCAGCATCCATCTTGCCTTGCAACATGGCAGCCCAGCCGCTGAGGAGCAGGTGCCTGACCTTGCTTGACTCACCACCGAGGTTGGCGCTAAGCGCACGTTCAAGGAGTGTTTCTGCGGTTGCTGGATCACCCTTGCCGATGGCCACAAATGCCGCCATTGCCGCGGGACTCTCGGGAAGGAGGATGTCCGCACCGAGCGGTGCGAGGGCGGAGGCTGAGCGGGCCAGTGCTTCCAGCGCCCCTTCACCATTGCCCGAGGCGCTTTTGAGGACACCATCTGCAAGATCCACGAGGCCGGCCTCGTAACTGGTGAGCGTCTCGTTTCCGAGGACTTCCCGCCAGTGACTGGCTAACTCGTGGTCACCGTTGCCGATGGCGGCGACGATTGCCCACGCGGCGTCAAAGCCGATTCGTTCGGGAGGTATCCTCCGGTAGATCGCGAGGGAACGTTCGAGCCGGTTACTTTGGATGAGTGCTGAGGCAGCAAGAATTCCGGCCTGAGCAAACACCTCGGGCGACTTGGAAATCAACAGTCCATCGGTGATGGAGAGCACCTGATTTGTATGTCCGCGTTTTGCCGCGTCGGTGGCCGAGAGAATCCGAAGCTCCTGTTCGCCACAGTCCCGAGCGCGCGCGACCGTGGTGAGCGCCCCGATGGCTGCCGCGTCATCCGGATGGTCACCCACGATCTGAATGAGTTCTCGGAGAAGGGCTGGATCAACACAGCCGGACTCCGCCAATGCGATAAGGGTGGCGGGCCGTGTGCCGACCCCGGACTCGATTTCCGCAAGAATCTGATCGTGCACTTCGCGCAATTGCTCCGGTCGTGCCGAAGCAATAATGCGTGAAGCGGCGGATGCTCTTAACGCAGCGTCGTGGAAATGCACGTCACCGTCAGCCATCATTGCGGTGAGATCTTCGTGAATCATGCTCTTCGGACGAGCAATTCGACGAGATAGTTCTTCCGCGTCATAGGGGCAAGAAACGGCAATGTGAAAAAGCAGCGTATCGAGTTCGTGCTGACGGTCTTCCGCGCGCTGCGACTGCTGACTCTGGGGGAGGGTCTTTTGCGGATTCATGGATGTTGAACCAAGCTCTCGCCCTTGGGCCTGCTGGGAATCCAGCTCATATCGACGCCGCTTTGGGGTTTGCTCGTACTGATCGGGTCCAACAGCGTTTCGATTTCGTGGCCGGGCGCTTCGGCAGCTGCACTCTTGGGCGCCGCGGATTGTGGCGGTGCCGACCACTGGCTCACGCGATTCTTGAGGACCTGCCAGAACGGGATATTGTCTTGATGTGCGACGACCCCCGCCGGGGTAGCTTCGGCCTCGAGGGCTGGCTGCACGTTAAGGATCCGCTCCGCACCGCGGACAACAACCATCCTGGGGTCTTCCGGAACATAGACTTCCACCCCGAGATCCGCTGAAATCCGTTGGCTGACGAGCGGCATGTGGGCCAGGCCGCCCGTAAGTAGCACACCATCAACTTCGAACGGACTCTGTTCAACCACAGAATTGACAATGCCAACCACTGCGTCAGCCCAGGGCGTCGCAATTTCTTCGAGTTCGCTGCGAACCAGTCTTAGGCGCTGAGTGACATCGGGCAACTCCGGCAGCAGCGATTCTGTTGCGGAAAGTGACAATTTTTCGCGTAGCGTTCGGCAACCATCCACGGCGGTTCGCGCCGAAGCAATGACTCCGGGATCAGCAGCATCGACGGTGTGACCCAGTTCTGTGAGGCCGTTGATGAGGTGCTGGAGAACCGCGAAGTCAAGTTCATCGCCACCTTCGTCATGGACGAGGATCGGGCTGGCTAAGGCAGTTGGCTGTGAATCGCAGGTGCTTACGATCACCGCGCTCACCTCATTGGCGCGGAGGCTCACGACAGCAACATTTTGGGGGAGCGGATGCGTGGAATGTTGGTATTCGACGACCGCGGCCTCGGCGTCATTCACCAGCAAAACATTCACATTCCTAGCCGCAAGTGCCTGCGCGACGCGTTCGACTGCCCGAGGGGTCCACCACCCGGGAACGGCAAGCGCGGTGCGAAAGTTTTCGTGACTAGATGTGCGCGCACCAGAAGCGCCGACGCCGAGTGCATCGGCGACGAGCGAAGCATAAATCTCATGAGCCGCTCGAAGCTCGCAAGTGTCACCTGTGACATCGACGTAGGGCAAATCATCCGCGATCCGACGGAGGAGATCTCGGGGGACGTCTTGATTAAGTGACACAACTTCACCGTTGCTGAAGGTGACTCGCGACACCCTGACATCAATTCCGACCACGTCGTCTCCCACATACGAAGGCAACCGCGGAAACGAACTACCGCGATTTTGAAGCAAATACTTCGCCGGTTCCAATTCAGTAATTTCTCGAAGCGTATCCCGAGGCCGTCCCCTAAAGATTGCGGATCCCGCAAAGATTCTTCAAATGGGAAGGGGGCAATCCCCTAGTCAATCCCCTAGTCCCCCTCGTTGATGATGCCGTTGACTCGTCGTCCTTTAGGGCGCAATCCAGGGGGAACTGCCCCGTGGTGGGGGATGCATTGTGGTTCCTAGTCTCGATATTGCCGGCGTCGAATGGTCGAGGTCGGAATTCTTGGGAAAGGAAATCTCATGTCTACTACTACTGCTGACCTTCTGAACTTCATCCTCAGCCTGCTGGGCAACCCAGCACAGTCTGAAGAATTCTCGTCCAACCCGGACGCAACTCTCGCGGCTGCTGGCCTCGAGGACGTTACTGTTGCTGACGTCGACGCAATTGCGCCGATCATTGCCAACGCTTCTCCCGGCTTCTTCTCGGTAAACCAGGGCGGCGGCAACAGCGCCGGCTTCGGTGGCGGCAACGGTGGCCACGGCGGTAGCGGCGGCAACGGTGGCGGCCATGGCGGCGGTCACGGTGGTGGCAGCGGTCACGGTCACGGTGGTGGCGGCGGCCATGGTGGCGGCCATGGTGGCGGTAACGGTCACGGTGGCGGCAATGGCCACGGTGGTGGTAACGGCGGTAACGGTGGAAATGGTGGCCACGGCGGCAACAGTGAGCCAGCCGAAATGATCCAGCAGCTCGTACAGAACGTCTCGGTCGTGAACTGGGACAACAGCGGCATCATCCAGAACATCTGGGGTGCCGACGAGATCACCCAGGCATTCGCAACTGACGGCAGCTTCGCAGTCAACGGCAACGTCTTCGCGAACGACTCAATTGTTGTTGGCGACGGCAACGTCATCGGCGACGCAAACGTTGTTGCCTCGGGCGCTGGCGCAGTCTCGGCTGGTCGCGACGTTATCCAGAACAACGGCGACGGCAACCTGGCACTCGGCAGCGAGCAGACCAACGTCCAGGACGGCGGCCTCATCGTTGGCGGCGACTACACCTCGAACCGCAACTCGAACAACACCACGGACTCGGGCAACACCGTCACACTCACCAACGACGAATCAATCACCGTTGGCGACGTGGGCATCGACCTCTCCGATAACTCGAACAACTCCGATAACTCGAACAACTCAACCAACGTCGGTGGTAACCAGAACAACGGTGACAACACGGGTAACGCGACCCTCACACTCAACAACGACTCGTTCAACGTCGAAGATTCGTACAACGACAGCTCGGACAACTCCGACAACTCGACGGTCGACAACTCAAATAACTCCGACAACTCGACGAACGTCGCTGTCGCGATCGATGACTCGTTCAACACCGATGACTCGTTCAACGTTGAAGACTCGCTCAACGACAACTCGGACAACTCGGTCGACAACTCGGACAACTCAGAGAACACCACTGTCCTGATCAACGACTCGTTCCAGTCGGACAGCTCGACCAACGTTGACGTTGACGTGGATGACTCGTTCAACGACAACTCCGACAACAGCAACAACTCGGACAACTCGAACAACTCGATCAACACCGAGGTCGACGTTGAGATCGATGACTCGTTCAACGACAACTCGGACAACTCGACCAACACCGATGTCGAGGTTGAGTTCGAAGACTCGTTCAACGACAACTCCGACAACTCGTTCAACGCCGATGACTCGTTCAACGTTGAAGACTCGCTGAACGACAACTCGGACAACTCCGACAACTCGTTCACCGACAACTCGGACAACTCCACGAACACCGATGTTGAGGTTGACATTGAGGACTCGTTCTACGTTGAAGACTCGCTGAACGACAACTCGGACAACAACTACGAGTGGGAGTACGAGAACGAGACGAACTACGACTACAACGACTACAGCGACTACAACAGCAACAACACCTCGGTCGTTGACGGCAACGGTAACAACAACGAAGTTGAGTTCGACGGCTAGTCTCGCGAATCGCGAGAACTACCCAGTAGTGTGAGGGCACGTTCGATACCGAGTCTTCACACAAAGATCGAATGCTGTGTCGAGACGATGACCACTATCGTTTCGACACAGCATTCTTCTTGGTGGATCGCGCAAACCCCGTTCGAGGATTCTGCCGAGGAGTATTCATAATGTTGTCACAGGTCCTGGCCACAGCTGATGAACTGCAATCAATTGCCGCAACGCTGCGACAGATTGCTCAACACAGCGGCCGAGTCGATCTCTCCGATCGATTTGACGAGATTGATCGCGAACTTGCCGACACCGATGTCGAAATCCTGATCGTTGGTCAAATCAAGCAGGGAAAGAGCGCGCTGGTCAACGCACTCGTGTCCGCTCCGGTGTGCCCGGTTGATGATGTCCTTGCTACATCCGTGCCGACGTTAGTTCGCTGGGGGGAGAAGCCCACCGCAACACTCGTCACCGAGATGCCGGATGGCAAACCGCCAATCCACACCAAGATTAATCCGGCGAAGCTGCGCGAGCATGTGACCGAGCTTGCTGGCGAATCCGGGCTGCTGGGAAAGGTACGGGCGGAAATTACGCTGCCGCGTCCGATCCTCTCCGAAGGCCTCATCTTCATCGACACTCCCGGAGTGGACGGCATCCGAGTGCACGCCGCCCAGAACGTCACGCTCCTCCCACAATCTGACGCAGCCATCATGGTGACCGACGCAACACAAGAGCTCACCGAACCCGAGCTGTCTTTCTTGAGACAAGCGGTGTCACTGTGTCCGCACGTGGTCGGGGTCGTCAGCAAAACCGACTTGCAGCATCAGTGGCGCGAGATTGTCGAAGCAAATACCGAGCATCTCGAGACCGCTGGCATCGACGTTCCGCTGCTGCCCACCTCCTCGCTATTGCACGGACTCGCGGAGCGGGATTCGGATGCCGAACTGCGCAAAGTAGCCCGTATCGACGAACTTTCAGCGTACTTGCGTTCGACGGTGCGGTACAACGTGCTTGCCGACCGGCACCGTTCGATCGCCGACGACATCGGGACCGTCGGTGAGCACCTTGCCATGGTGATTGAAGCGGAAATCCTGGCACTGAACGATCCCGGTGATGGCCAAGCAATAGTGCACAATCTGCAGAATGCCGAGGCCAGTGCCCAGAGTCTGGTGGACCGATCGGCACGGTGGCAGCAAACTCTTTCCGACGGTTCTACGGACCTTCTCTCGGACATCGAATATGACCTTCGCGATCGGCTTCGTTCGGTTGGCCGCGAGGCCGAACAGCTGATCGACGCGACCGATCCGGGTAAGTCATGGGATGAAATTGGTTCTTGGCTCGCTGAGTCTGTGACCGTGGCGGTGTCGGACAACTTCGTCTGGGCCCACCAACGAAGTGTCCACCTCGCAGAGGTCGTATCGCAGCACTTCTCCGATGATGGTCACGCCGCGATACCGGATATTGCCGTTACGGACACGAGTCAACTCATTAGCTCCGTTGGCGGGCTGGACTCGGTATCCAGCGGCAAACTCACGATCGGGCAGAAGCTCATGATCGGGATGAAGGGCTCCTACGGTGGTGTGCTGATGTTTGGTCTAATGACGACCCTGGCGGGGATGGCGCTGGTCAACCCAATTTCGATCGCCGCGGGTCTTATTATGGGTGGGTTCGCTTATCGGCAGGAAGCAAATACTCGACTTGAGCAGCGCCGAAATGAAGCGAAAACAGCCGTACGGAAACTTGTTGATGAATCAATTTTCCAAGTGAGCAAGGAAGCTCGCGATCGAATTAATCGCATCCGTCGGGTGCTGCGCGATCATTTTTCATCAGCCGCCGAGGATCTAAAGAATTCACTCAATGAGTCTGTAAAAATGGCTCAAAAGCGTGCAGCAATGCCCAAATCTGAGCGTGGTAAGCGAATGGAACAAGCTGCTGTTGAGCTCAAAGAAATACGGTCTCTTTGCCAGCAGGCAAAAGATGTTGCAAATCAGTCAGTCGCGGCAGAAGTGTGGAATGGTAATGAGTGACGCATTGGAATCGGCGCGGGAACTAATTGCCGCTGCACGTGAACGATACCGCCAGGACGAGGCCGCGCTGGCGGAACTCGACGAACTCAACGCCCGGCTGCAGCAACCACTTCGCGTTGCGCTCGTGGGGTCGGTCAAGGCAGGTAAATCCACACTGCTTAACGGCCTGCTCGGTGAGCGGCTTGCCCCTACCGATTCCCGCGAATCCACGCGAGTAGTGACTTGGTATCACTACGGTAAAACTCCCACCGTGCGGGCCCGACTGACCGACGGTAGGACGGTTTCGATCCCTGCGAAACGGCAGCCGGATCGCCACGAGTTGGATCTGCAGGGCCTTGCGCCGGAAGACTGTGACCGGCTTGACGTGACTTGGCCGGCCCCGGGTATCCAGGGAATTACGCTCATCGATACTCCCGGCATCTCTTCGATTTCGCAGGAGATCTCGGACGAAACGAATCGATTCCTGCTCCCGCAACAGGGCGCCGCTGGGGCGGATGCGGTGGTGTACTTGCTGCGAGCGCTGCACGAATCCGATATTCGATACCTGCAGGCACTGGATGCACGCACGCGTCACGGCAGCGCGTCAATCGGTTCAATCGGGGTGCTGTCACGAGCTGACGAGCTTGGTTCTGGCCGGTTGACCGCGATGCTGTCCATCAACCAGGCAGTCGAGCGACTGCGTAACCATCCTGATCTGCAGGGCGTGTGTGAGACGATCGTGCCGCTTGCCGGTCTCATGGGAATGGGCGCGATGACGCTACGCCAATCTGACTTTGCGGTGCTACGAGATCTTGCGTCGCTGACCCCGGCGGATACTGATCGACTCATGGTGAGCGCTGAGCTGTTCATCACGGCCAAGGGCGATGCGCTGCCAGCGGAACGAACTCGAGTCGAGTTGGTGGACCGGTTCGGGATGTACGGCATCCGTATTGCCATCGCCGTGATCCGCGGTGGCATCAATGACGCGAGCGACCTCGCGGCCGAGATGCTGCGGCGCAGCGGTTTGGATGAGCTTCGTCGAGTCATCGACGTGCATTTCCGACAGCGGCAGGACGAGTTGAAGGCGCATTCGATTGTCCACGCGCTCCATCGCTTGCTGCGACAGAAGCCGGTTCCGGGGGCAGAAGAACTGCTGGTCATGGCAGATGAGCACATGTCGCAGACGCATACCTTTATCGAAATGCAATTGCTGGGACACATCGCGGGCGGGCAGATCCAATTGGGTTCGGCACTCGTCGCCGAATTGGAAAGGCTCGTGGGCGGACACGGCGCAAGTGTTCAGACGAGACTCGGGTTTGATGCCGATTTTCTCGACCAAGAGATTATCTTGGCGAGCGCAGTCGAACACCTCACGCGATGGCGAGGGCTACTCGAGAATCCCCTTTTGGACCGGGTAACGCGCCAGGCCTGCCGGGTTGCAGTGCGCAGCTGCGAGAACATCATTGTTTCGCTCAAGACTGGAAAAGTGAGCTTGGCGCCGGTTAAGTCTCCCGCGTAGTGCTGTCTGGCTGGCCCTCATCCGGCTGGGCTTCTCTGAACTGAATGTCTTCCAGCCGAATATCGTCCGATACCGCCGCCTCTGATTCGAGGTGATCGTCCTCGGTGCCCGTTGCGCTGACCTTGGCGAGATCCAAGACCGGATTCCCCGCCGCATCCCTAAAGGAGGTCAGTGGCGCCGCCGGACGCTTGTCACTCTGTCGCAGCCACACTGAAGCACTGCGCTGCCAATAGAGTACGGCGGCGGCAATAAACGCGACCACGGCAATTCCGGTGAGCAGCAATTCGAACCAATTGTTCTCGCGCAGCGTGGCGACAAGAAACGCGAATGGAATAAAGAGCAGGGTCAGTACGATCAAGATAACTCGGCCAGCGCTATTCTTGCTCCCTTTAATCGAGTTCGAAGCAATCAATAGTCCGAAGGTAATCATGAGCGCGATGGCCCCGAATATTCCGAGCAGAAAGTAGACTGCCCGCTCTTTGTCTTCAAGCGAGTAGTCCTCTTCAAGGTTGTCGTTGAGGACGGCAATAAAGCTATCGCGAATTTCGTCGAGGTGAATGATGCCGCTGAGGACGACTCCAAGGAAGGCTGCCACTCCAAAAAAGACAAGGTAGTGGGCGATGAGGATGGATCGCGGACGTTCAATTTGCTCTTCTTCGATGAGTCCAGTCGGGATGGAGGGACGCTCTGGAGCAGTGCTGCGCTGCGCATCCCAGATCGGTCCCTTGCTGGTTTCTGTCACGGGGTCTGAATCAGTCATGGCTTCCTTCATTAAGGACGAATTCCAACTCGGCTGGGCCCGGAATCGATTTCTTCCCGTCATCCTCGCGAACCACATTCGCTCCGTTCACACGCACTGTCGGAGTGCCTGTGACATCCATGCGTTTGGCTTCCACGATCGCTTCTTGAAGCCACGGGTCGAAAGTGCGGTCATGGACACACTCACTGATATCGCCGGCACCCGCTTGCGCACCAAAATCGATCAATTGCTCATCGGTGAGCCCAGCGCCATTCTGCGCCGGCTGGTTCTCCATCAGCAGCGAGTGCATTTGGAAATAACTCACGATCCCGGCCCGGTCGGCGACACACACGGCGGCGTTGGACGCCCGTTCGCTGTACTCATCGGTTGATTCAGCCACGAGGTGGGCGATGGGGTGGAAGGTGAGTGTGACGTTGCCGGCGGACAACTGTTCATAGAGGAACGTGCCCGACTCTTCGTGAAAGTCCTTACACAGTGCGCAAAGGAAGTCTTCGTAGATTTTGATTTCGACCGGATTCTCGACCGACCCCTGTGCGTCTGTGATGTGCTCGGAGGTGAGGGTGAAGCCGTAGTCTGCGGTCGCATTATGGGGAGTGACGGTTTCACCCGAACTGGGGCGCAATTGGAGCCACACGAGCGCTCCGGCACTGAGGAGAACGCCAATGGTGACGATAATTGCCAAGACCATCCGTTGGCGCTGCATATCTTTGCGATGCCGGTGCCGAATCTTATCGGCGAGTTCCTGACGCGGTCCTGCTCCAACTCCCACGAAAACGCTCCCTTGCGTCGGGCACTATGGCGCGAAACGTAGCGCCTCAAATCCTAATTGAACCCGGGGTGCAAAAAGGCGCGCGCTTATGCCAAACAATGCCGGTTCCCTCGCATCGGAAGTCAGCAAAGCTTGATTGGTGCTCGCGGGCCCTTTGCCCGTAAGATGGACGCCGCGCCGCCTTAGCTCAGCTGGTAGAGCATCTGTCTTGTAAACAGAAGGTCATCGGTTCGAACCCGATAGGCGGCTCCACTTAATCACCGGGGTCGTACGCATGCGATGATTACCCCGATGAATTCTCGGAAGGACTGGCGATCGCGGCTCGCAAACGCGATCCATACTGATCCAGCGTCGCGCCCGCAGACCGAAGTGCTGCTCTCCCTCGATGACGTCTATGCCCGCAAAGTACTTGACCTTGCGATGCGCATTGCGGAGTCGCTCATGGCTGTCGGCTCGCCCGCAAACGAGGTGATGCTCTCGACCATCCGAGTTGCGGCCGCGTTGGGCATTAAGCCGGTGCACGTTGATATCACCTATAACTCCATCGGGGTCTCCTACCACCGTGATGACTCGGACTATCCCTTCACTCTCATCCGAGTGGTGCGCGCACCCGTGCCGGACCACGCGAAGCTGCAGCAGCTACAGGCGCTGGTCGTAGAGATTGAAGAGGGGCTCGGGCTCGATGCGGCGCGCACTCGCTTCCACGCCATTCGACGCACACCATTCATTTACCGACCGACAATCATTGTGTTGGCGCAGGGAGTGCTTACGCTCGGTGTGGCCCTCCTGTTTGGCGCGTCCTGGCTGATTGGGCTGATCGCCTTCCTCGCTGCAGTCAGTGCTGCTCTTGTCATTCGGCTGCTCAACAAAGTGCACCTGCCCTATTTCTTTTTGCAGGTGGTCGGTGCACTCGTCGTCACGGCATTCGCGGCCGCCACAAATTGGCTCGGGATGCTCGGCGTTCCGTTCTTTGAGAGCGCCAGGCCGTCGATTATCGTGGCCGCCGGAATCGTCCTCATGCTCTCCGGGATGCAGGTGGTCGGTGCCGCGCAGGATGCGATTGACGGTTTCGCGCTTACGGCACTCGGCCGGATTCTCGACCTGGCGATGCTCACACTCGGCGTCGTGATCGGCATTATCGGTGGCGTCTCGCTGGCACAGGCACTCGGTATAGGTTTCTCGCTCAGTTCGGATGCGCCCCCGCTCGGGTCGATACCGATGCAGTTCGCGGGCGTCGCGGTGATCTCAATTTCTGTGGCCGTGTGGAACGGGGCACGGATGCGCACGATTGTGTTTTCGATCGTCGTCGGTCTCATCGCTTGGATCGGCTATACCGCAGCCATCCTTTCGGGGTCGAGTATTGCGCTGGCCAGTGGCGTCGGCGCGCTGTTCGCAAGTTTTGTAGGCATGATCATCGGCCAGCGGCTCCACATCCCCTCAATCGCCGTGACTACCGCGGCCATCGTGCCGATGGTGCCGGGCTCGATGGTGTTCCGCGGCATCCTGGAAGTTGCGGAATCTGAGGGTGACTCGCAGAACCTCATCCTGGGTGTCACCGAGCTCGTCGGCGCGGGTGCGGTCGGCATCGCGCTCGCGGCCGGAGCTTCCCTCGGACTTTACCTCGGTGCTCCGGTTCGCGACACACTCCAGAGCGTCGTGCGCCGTCGGAATCGAGTGCGATAGCGGGCGCAAGTAACGCGGTTCACGACTCGTCAGGGTCAAAGACCAAGAACGGTTCGAGGATGCCGGGAGCGGCTGCGGCCGCGAAGGTCACCGCCGTGTTTGCATCAAGATCGGGAGTGTCGTAGCCACCGTAACCGGCGGCAGTCATGGCACCGACCGACTGCAATCGGAGCCGACGTTGCAAGAGTGATTCACGAATGACGATGGTGCTCACGGCATCGCGTTGCAGGACGCTGGTGGATCGATTGAGGACGCCCGACCGGGTCACGAGATATTTGCCCAGAATCGTGTGCCCGAGGGCTCGATAGTGGATGAACGCCCCGACAAGTCCGATGATCCAACAACCGGCAGCGACCCACAGCCACTCGGCACCAATCAGATTCGTGACGATGAATGTGAGCAGCACTGCTGCGACGATGACGGAGAACGTGGTTGCCCAGCACGCGCGATGGAGGAAAGCGCGACGAGGATGGCGGTTGAGCGGCGCAGAAAGTGGCTCCTCGTTGCTGCCGAGCACTTCGGAAGCAATCCTCTTCGTGTGCGGCAGCGGGCCGCGCGGCAGGATCGCCGCGGGCTGTGACATCGCGTTCATATCCAACCCGGTGGTGATGACGCTCGTGTCGCTTACCCGGAGCCAACGCCATAACAGCGGCTCGTTGATATCGATCCCGCGGATGCGATTTTCATCCCGATTGACTTCGCGCGTGGTGAAGAGGCCCTGCCTGGTGCGAAGCATCGTGCCCTCCGGGCCGTGGTGACGGGACAACTCGAAATTCCAGTACTCAGCGAAATAGACGAATCCCAGGGCGAGGACACCGAAGACAGTGGCAGCCGCGAGCACGATGAGCGAGCTGCCAAACCAACCGAAAGAATCCCAATCAAGTAGCGTGAACGCGATCTCAAGCAGGTCGATACCGAATGTGGTGAGGAGCCAATACGCACCCCAAGCGAGACCGAGCACGAGCACATACGCCCAGAAATTGAAGACGTTATAGATGACCCAGCTCGGTTTGAAGTGCGCAAAAGAGCGGATGGGTTCGCTGGCGGTGGCATCGTCCTCGAGTTCACTGGCAATCCGCTCTTGCGTATCCGGATTAAGTAGCAATCCCTGCAGCTGCTTCGCGTCGGCGGACCTCAATGCGTCCATAGACAACGCTGACTCGCCGGCCGCAGCTTGCTGGCCCGCACCGATCTTGACGACTCGAAGTCCGGTGATGCGATGCCGCAGTTTCGCTTCTATGTCGACACTGCGAATCCGGTCGCGACGGATTGAACGCGTCACGCGGGTGAAGAGGCCGGTGCGTCCTTCGACATGCGTGTCCGTCACCCGATAGCTCGTCACGAGCCACCGAACCGCATCCGCGACCGCCGCAAATACACCGAAGATTGCGATGCCGACCAGCGGCCAGAGCTGGTTTGCGCCGAACTCCAAGCGGAATACGAGGAGCGCGATCACAATTGGAGCGATGGACAGCACCGTTTGGGCGAGATCCACCCAGATAATTCTGCTGCTGAGGCGCTGCCACTCGACTGAACTGGTCCCCTCAGCGTTGTCGGGATTGGGCGTTTCGGATGCGAGCGCGTTCATGTTGCGTCTCCGGGGGTGAGCTGCGCGATTTGCGTGAGCTGTTCGGCTTCGCGCTCTGCCGTAGCTTTGGTAAGCCCGACGATGTCGATTGCGCCACTCGAGGATGCGGTCGTTACCCGGAGTGTTGCGAGCCCCATGACTTGCTCGAGGGGGCCTTGTATCGCATCCACGGTCTGCACTCGCGAGAGCGGGGCGGCCCGCCATTCGCGCACGAGCCAGCCACTTCGGGCATAGACGGCATCGGGTGTGGTCTCCCAGCGGTGTACCCGATACCGCCAGAACGGTTCAACGGTGATTGCAATGACGAGGAATACCGCGACAGCGGCGATAACGAACGCGACCCAGAAACGCGCGTTCGGCCAGAAAAGGTAGGCCGCGATAGCCGCCGCCAGAATTGGGCCAATGTAGACGACCGATTGCAGCATCCACCAGCCGATCGCACGCCGTTCAACGCCGTGTTTTGGTGGACGAAGTCTGCGGTGGCTTGCGGAGGGTTCATTCATAACGGCTCCTTGGCGATGGCGTGATCGATGAAGTCGAGCAAGACGACGAGCTCGGCATCGAGATCGATAGTCGGGTCAAATGCCCAGGTTTCGAGGATGCTGCTTGCGGATTTGAGGATGATGCCGGCGACGCTCGGTGCGTTCAAAGCACGAATCTCGCCCAGTTGTTGGCCGGCCTCGAGCAGCTCGATCATGGCGGAGAGCTCCTCGTCGAATTCGTGGGCGTAGGCGAGCGAACCATCGAGGGAGCGATGGTTCGTGACGATCTCACTCATCGCGAGAAACTCGGTGCGATGCTGTTCGAAGAATTCCCACTCGGCCGCGATCCACTCCTTGATCTGTTGGGTCGGGGACGGTGCGGCCAAGACCCGAGGTTCCATGTGTGCCCAACCCCGGTCGAAAAAGCGCGTCACCACGAGGCGAAGGAGTTCGTCTTTAGTGCCGAAGTAGTAGGTAACGACCCCTTTGGAGACGCCGACCCGATCCGCGATTTTGGCAATTGAAGTGCGGGCATACCCCAGTTCCGCGACGACTTCGGCTGCGGCGGTCACGATCTGGGAGCGTCGTGCCTCCTCGATAAAGGTGCGCGGTTTTGAGGACACCGCATCCGATTTTGTCGACATGTCCAAATTTTAGTACGACCGAACTAAAACTCACTGAGTGTTTAGCAGGTGCGATTGTCGGCGAAGTTCGGCGAAAGGTGTGTCCCAGTGCCGTCTCGGTTGCGCTAGCGTGGATTCGGCAATGGAGTCTTTGGGACCGCGGGAGGTCTCTCGCTAGCAACGGCAGTCGGCTCCGCGAAGGGAGTGGCCGACAGCGTGATCGTGATCATTGATAACCGCGACTCCTATACCTTCAACCTCGCTCAGCTCATTGCTGCGGTAACGGGCGAGCTACCGCTCGTGGTTTCGGCCGATGATGTATTCGCACAGCGGATTCCGGAACGCTTGGGGGCTGGCGAATTCAGTCACCTCGTGATTTCTCCGGGCCCCGGTACCCCCGCCGTACATGCGGATTTCAGCGGTTCACAAGCGGCGCTCGTCGCGGCAACCGAAATGCCAGTTCTCGGGGTGTGTCTTGGCCATCAGGGCCTTGGGATGCTCGCAGGTGCCACGGTCGATCGGGCACCGCAAGCGCGTCACGGTTTTGTGAGCCAGATTGCGCATTCAGGGGAGGGAATCTTCCGGGACATCCCACAAGACTTTGACGCGGTTCGCTACCACTCACTCCACGTACGCGACGTGGATGAGGCGACTGTGCGCATCCATGCCCGGGCGGAAGACGGGGTGATTATGGGGCTTGAAGTGATCGACCGGCCGCACTGGGGCGTGCAATTTCACCCAGAATCGATTCTCACCGAGCACGGTGCGCAGCTGATCGGGAACTTTCTCGAGTTGCAGCCGCGGGCGGAACCGCAACTCCTGCGGGAGAGCCTCGACTTGGACCTCGACTGCGAAGCCACATTCGAGCAACTGCAGCGGGGTGCGACCGCGGCTTTCTGGTTGGACTCGGCACTCCGCACGAAGGATTCCGGTAGGTACAGCGTGCTCGGCACTAACCTCGGCAGTCTCGCTCGCACCATCCGATATCGCGTCGGTGGAAAGACGGAAGTGCGTACCGGTGACCACTCGGCAGAACACGATGTCGACATTCTGACCTACCTCGAGCAGGAACTGGCAGCGCATCCCGTCGCTGAGAGTGACATCCCGTATTCGAGCGGATTCTTCGGATACCTCGGATACGAAATGAAGTCGCTCACCGTGCCGGATGCGCGGCACATCGTCACGCACCGGTCCGAGCAGCCCGATGCCTATTGGGTGCTGCCACAGGCGCATATCGTTGTGGACCATCAACTCTCGCGCGTGCACTTGTTGGTGCGCACGGGCGATGATGCCCACGATCGGAAGGAAGCACAGTACCTCTTGGCGCGGCTGCGGGATGCGCTCCGGGTTGCCCCTGCTCGGGTGGAATCGGCGCAACACCGCAGTACCGAACCGGCACGTGCCGAATCCGAGCGATTGCGCCGTGACGCCGGCAACTGGCGCCTCAGCGACCGTGAATACGAGTCGCGCATCACCGATATCAAGGCGGCGCTGCTGCGCGGGGACACCTACGAGGTGTGCCTCACCGACACCTTCGAGACCGAGGGTTCAGTGGATGGTCTTGCCGTATATCAGGATCTACGGCGCCACAGTCCGGCGCAGTATGCCGCGTATTTCCGGTTCAGCACCTTTGGCGATGACGTTGAAGTGCTGTCCGCCTCACCCGAACTTTTCCTGCGCGTTGACCGAGACCGGACGGTCGAATCGAAACCAATAAAAGGAACCGCCCCGCGCGCCATAGATCCCGATGCGGATGCCGCGCTCGCGCTCGAACTGCAAATGGACTCGAAAACCCGCGCAGAAAACCTCATGATCGTCGATCTGCTGCGCAACGACCTCGGGAAGGTGTGCGAAATCGGCTCGGTGACCGTCCCATCCCTCATGCAGATTGAGAGCTACGCGCAGGTACACCAACTCGTCTCGAGCATCCGTGGCACCCTGCGTGAGGACCACACGCTGGTGGATCTCTTACGGGCCACATTCCCCGGTGGCTCCATGACCGGGGCGCCCAAAGCGCGCACGCTCGAGATCATTGACCAGCTGGAGGCGGGACCGCGCGGCATCTATTCCGGCACGGTCGGATACCTCGGTGTCGACGGGCAGGCCGAACTCAATATCGTGATTCGCACCATCGTGAAAAGTGGCACGAAGCTCCAAATCGGTGCCGGTGGCGCGATCGTGCTCGATTCCGATGCCAACGCCGAAATCGTTGAAAAGAACCTCAAAGCGGCCGCACTTCGCGGCGTAATTTCGCGAGCGTTGGGAGCGACCCGTGGCAACTGAATTCCTCTGGCAGGCAGGCCGCTTCGTTCATCTTGATCGCACAGCGCCGGGGGAGTTGCTCGTCGCGGATTCCTGGCGCAGTGAGTCGGGCCGGGTGGCTGCGTTTGGTTACCATCTCGCCAGATTTGAGGATGCGGTTGGTCGCGTTTCGCAGGCGGAATTCGACTGGCCGGCGGTCTGGCAGGGCATGGTCGACGTACTCGCCAGCGAAACCGAAGCATCGCTCTTTCCCCGGATCAGCCTGGAAGCCGCAAGCCTCATCCTTGCGGTGCGACCCTGCATGCCCGCGCGTGAGCGCACGACGCTCGCGCTTTACCGTGGCGAAGACCCGCGGCACAGTCCGCTAATTAAGGGACCTGATATCCCGCGTCTCGCGGCCGCAAAAGCCACCGCGCCGGCCGATGACGTGATTTTGCTGGCTGAAGACGGGGCACTGCTCGAAACCACAACCGGCGCGCTCTTGCACTGGCGCGACGGCGGCATAGTCATTTCAAATCGCTTCGAGCAGCAGCTGGCGAGCGTCACCCTGCGGCAAGCATACGATCGCGCGATGGCGCTCGATATCCCCGTAACATTCCGCGCTATTTATCCCTCCGAACTCGGCGACGGACCGCTGTGGTTCCTCAACTCTGTGCACGGCGTCAGCCCGGTGCCCGAGGTGCGTGTTGGGGATGACGCGATCACCGTTCCCGCGCATCCGGATGCTGCCGACTGGCAGAACTGGTGGTGGGACACGCTGGCACCGATCGGAGACTCGGACTTCGACGCCGGGAACCGGCGAACGCATCCGTCGCTGCGTGAGCTTTCCTGAACAACTCGACCCTCCTGGACGCCTACCTCGCGGCAACAGATCGGAGTTCCCCATGACCAATAACGCAATAGAGGCGCGCGGCCTCGTCAAGACTTTCGGGTCAACCCGCGCGCTCGACGACTTCAACCTGATCGTTCCCACCGGCAAAATTACCGGCTTCCTCGGCCCGAACGGTGCCGGTAAGTCCACCGCAATCCGAGTCATTCTTGGCATGCTTCGCGCCAACTCCGGCTCCTGCCAAGTGCTCGGGCAGGATGCGTGGCGCGATTCGGTGGCCATTCACCGTCGCGTCGCGTACGTGCCCGGCGACACCAGCCTGTGGCCAAACCTCACCGGTGGGGAAGCCATCGACCTGATGCTGCGCTTGCGCGGCAATCAACACAGCAAGAAGCGATTGGCGGAGCTCATCGACCGATTCGAGCTCGATCCTAAGAAGAAGGCGCGCACCTACTCCAAAGGCAATCGACAAAAGGTCGCTCTTGTCGCGGCCCTCGCATCCGATGCCGAGCTGTTCGTCTTTGACGAACCCACTTCGGGCCTCGACCCGCTCATGGAAGCGATTTTCACCGACGAGACACGCAAACTTCGTGACGCGGGTGGCGCAGTGCTGCTGTCCAGCCACATCCTCGCCGAAGTGGAGAAACTCTGCGACATGGTCACGATCATCCGGGCCGGAAAAGCCGTGGAATCGGGCACCCTTGCCGAGCTCCGACACCTCACGCGCTCGAGCGTTGTGCTCCTCACCGACCGACCCGCCGAAGAATTTGCCCAGCTCGAAGGGGTGCACGACCTCAGGACCCACGACCGTACCGTGGAATTCGATATTGACGGCACGCACCTCGAGAAGCTGCTGCAAGCGCTCGCCACCGGCGGTATCGAGAACGTCACCATTACCCCGCCCTCACTCGAGGACCTCTTTTTGCGCCATTACGGTGATGAGATAGCGGCCGAGGTGGTGGCAGGATGAACGCCTCACTGCAGACACCCGTACCGCAAGCCGCCGAAGCAACCGGCCGTGCCACGCCTCCACCCAAGGCGGCCGGCCCACTCACCGGCACCGCAGCGCTCATCCGCTTCAACCTCCGACTCGATCGCCTCCGGATCCCGATCTGGGTACTCGCAATGGGCCTCGGCGTGTGGTCATCCGTGCTCGCACTGGACGAAGCGTTTCCCACCGCCGAATCGCTCGAGTCCCGTGCGACGCTGCTGACGAACCCGGCCACCATCATCATGACCGGGCCCGCCCTGGCGCTCGACAACTACACCTTCGGTGCCATGGTCGCGAATGAGCTCTACCTCTATGTACTCCTCGCGGCAGCGATCATGTCGCTGCTCCTCGCTGTCCGACACACCCGCGGGGAAGAAGAATCGGGCCGACTCGAACTGCTGCGCTCGCTCCCGGTGGGCCGCTTTGCGCATCCCACCGCAGCGGTGGTCACGGTCAGCCTCGCGAATCTGCTGGTCGGCCTTGCCACATCCCTCGGCCTTGTTGCCGGTGAAATGGATGCCACAGAATCGATCGCGTTCGGGCTCGGCACCGCGCTCACCGGGATGGTCTTCGCGGGCATCGCGATCGTGATCGCCCAACTTACGGAGAACGCTCGCGCGGTGACCGGCCTGACTGCCGGCACACTCGCGGCCGCATTTTTAGTGCGGGGGATGGGCGACGTGATTGAACCCGAGGGTTCGTGGCTCTCGTGGTTCTCACCGCTCGCCTGGGCACAGCAGACCCGCGTATTCGTGGACCTTCGCTGGTGGCCTCTGGCTGTCTCGTTCGGCGTCGTGATCCTGCTGTTCGTGCTCGCCGTCACCTTCGCGCGCCGACGCGACCTCGGTGCCGGGCTTCGTGCGCCGCAACCCGGCCGTGCGAGGGCCTCCCGAGCGCTTTTGATGCCGTGGGGACTGGCCGATCGACTCACCCGCGGCACGGTGATTGTGACCACTCTGGGCACGGTATTCTTCGGTGTGGCCATGGGGTCACTTGCGTCCTACCTCGACGACATGCTGCAAGAGAATCCGGCGCTCGCGGACTGGATTGCAATCGAAGGGACCGACCTCACCGGCGAATTCGCCGCGATCATTCTTTCCTTCGTCCTGCTGGCACCGATCATTCTCGCGGTCTCCGGCATTTTGCGCTTGAAAACCGAAGAAGAATCGGGCCGCACTGAGCAACTCATCGTCTCGGGTCGCTCGCGGAACGGCTACCTCGGCGGCTGGCTCAGCACCGTGGCGGTCCACACGCTGATCGTGACCGTGACCCTCGGGCTCAGCGTCGGCATCGGTGTTGCGCTCGGCACCGAGGAAGCCGAACGGATCGGAGACATCCTGCTCGCTTCGCTGCTGTACTTACCCGCGATCCTCCTCATTGCCTCCCTCGCGGTTGCGCTGTACGGAGCCTTGCCGAGGCTCACAGTGATCGCCTGGGTCCTGGTGATTTGGGTCGCCATCGTGCTATTCCTTGGGGGACTCCTGGGGCTTCCCGATTGGGCGATGGACCTCTCGCCGCTGCGGCATACGCCGCTGTATCCCATCGAAGACGTTGCGGCCGCACCGCTGCTGATTATGGGCGGTTTGGCTGCGCTGCTGACGGCCATCGGGATGGTGGGTTTTCGCCAGCGCGACCTGAGTTCGAAGTAGCGAACGTAATGTAACGACACCGGACTCGCATCCGCGCCCGCCTCGTGACAGATTAGGGCAGTTCGCACTAAGCACCACGTGGAGGGGATCGTGACGGAATCCGCCGACGCAATCGTTGACAACACCTCGACGGTTGTCGAGCCCAACTATGACTGGGACGGGTTCGGTTTCGAAACGCGCCAAGTGCACGCGGGGGAGCGACCGCAATTGGATCACGGCGACCGCGTGGTGCCGATCCACATTAGTAACGCCTTTCGGTTCGACTCTTTCCAACAGACTTGGGACCGCTTCAGTCTCGAAGACGAGGGCCAGCTCTACTCACGCCACCTCAATCCGACCGCGGAGGTTGCGGAGGGAAAGATCGCTTCGCTCGAAGGCGGTACCGGTGCCGTGGCTGTCGCCTCGGGCACGGCCGCAATCAGCTCGGTGCTCTTCGGTCTCCTCGAAGCCGGGGATCATTTCATCTCCACTGCGAGCATCTATAGCGGTACGCAGATCATCTTTAATCGCGCGATGAAGCGGCTCGGGATCAGCGTTGACTACGTCTGGGACTGGCGAGACGAGGATGAATGGGAATCACTCATCCGCCCTGAGACGAAGCTGATCTTCACCGAAACCATCCCGAACCCGAAAAATGACATCACCGACATCGAAGCGATCGCCAAGATCGCGCACCGGCACAACATCCCATTGGTGGTCGACAACACCGTCGCGACCCCGTACTTGATTCGACCAATCGAACACGGCGCCGACATTGTGGTGCACTCGGCAACGAAATTTCTCGCCGGCCAGGGCGCCGGGCTCGCGGGACTGATCGTGGACGGCGGACGCTTTGACTGGACCGCAACAAACGGCCGCTACGCATTGCTCACCGATCGGCAGTCGTCGACGAGCCCGTCCTTCCTCGAGCGCAGCGGCAATGAGCGCGCCTTTGCCGAGTACATCCGGCAGACCGCCGTCAACGACATCGGGCCGGCAATCTCCGCCTTCAATGCCTTCCTGCTGCAGCAAGGGATGGAGACGCTTTCGCTGCGGATGGAACGGCACGTGGACAACTCGGTTGCGATTGCACAGTGGCTCGTCGATCAAGCCGGGGTGGAATCGGTGGACTTTGCGGGACTGCCCGGCGGACGCGATAGTGACCTCGCCCAACGACTCTACGGCGGTCGTACCGGGTCGGTCTTCGGTGTCACGGTCACGGGCGGACTCGAGGGCGCCCGAACCTTCATCGATCACCTCCGCGTGTTTTCGCGAATGACGAATATTGGTGATGTGCGCTCCCTGGCGATCAACCCCCGCACGTCCACGCACAATGGCTTCAGCCCGGAGCACCGAGCACGACTCGGCATCCACGACGGGCTGATTCGACTATCCATAGGCATTGAATCCGTCGCCGATTTGATTGCGGATCTCGACCAAGCGCTCGCGGCCGTGGTGCGCATCCACGGTGCTTGAACCTGACGAGTTCGTCTTTAGGCCAGGTGAATAGTGCGCTGCCATTGTTGAGAGTGCACAGACTTTCGATGGGTGGCGGCATCGAAGCTATGGTTTAAGCAGCGGGATCTCGCGGCGACGCCAAGGGAGGCGAGCAATGGTAGATCTCAATGTAATGGCCTACGAGCACCTGCAGGCCGCGCGCGAAAGCGAGCGCGGAAGGGATGCGGGGCTCGTGGTCCATGACGGTGAACTCCGGCAAACAATCATCGCGCTTTGCGAGGGCACCATCCTTCCCGAACACAACTCCCCACCGGCAGGAAGCATTCAAGTGCTCGTCGGGCGAATCCGCGTGGAGCTCGATGGAGACACGCAAAGTGAGATTCGCGAAGGTGAATTGTGGCCACTCACGCACGAGCGGCATGCCGTTCTCGCGCTAGAAGATGCTGCTTTTCTGCTCACCACCGTGACCGGGGTAGGCCGGGACTCCTATTCTTAGTCAGATATGAGGCCCTAATGTCTGCTGAACCGTCACCTCAATTACCACCGACACGATGGGGTGTGACCCGCCCGCTGCACCCGAGGCAACGGCGAATCCTCGACTCGCTGCGAACCCTCTGGAGTCAGTCACCGCGATATCGCCCGCAAATCCAGCGAGCCGTGTCCGTCGCGGTGCTGGACGCACAGGTGCCCCTGCAGGTGATTGCGGACGTGCTCGAACTCCCTTATTTTCGCGCCGTTCGCTTAGTGAAGCGGGCCACCGGCCTGGTGCCGACCGCACTGGCCACCACCGTCGCTCGAGCTGAGAATCGGCTTACCCAAGCGGAAATGATCGCCCTACTGTCGAACCGTGAATATGACCCACCACTCGGCACAAACACCGGCATCGTCGACGTTGAGGCCCACCCCAACAGCGTCTCAGTCTTGCAGCAGGCCTATCTGCGCGGACTCGTGACTCAGGGAGAGCTGTGGGAAATCGCGGATACGATCACCGTGCGCGCCGCTAGCGAGGACAGTGGGAAATAGCGCCTCGCAACGCTGCTACGCGGCGTTCGGCGTGAACTGCATGCTGACAGAGTTCATGCAGTAGCGGTCGCCAGTGGGCGTCCCAAAACCGTCGGGGAAGACGTGTCCAAGGTGCGAACCGCACTTCGCGCACAGCACCTCGACGCGTCGCATTCCAAGCGAATTGTCTTCCCGGTGCTTGACCGCCTCGGATCGGAGCGGTTCCCAAAAACTGGGCCAGCCGCAGCCAGCATCAAACTTTGTTTCGGCCTGGAACAGCTCGTTGCCACATGCACGGCAGGAGTACACGCCCGGTCGGGCTTCATCAAGCAGCGGGCCGGTCCAGGGCCGTTCGGTGCCCGCCTGACGAAGGATCTGGAACTCTTCCGGGTTCAAGATCTCGCGCCATTGCTCATCGGTGCGTTCAATTTCAAACGTCATATCGGAGTACCTTTCCACGCGTCGCAGTGTGCGGCACCGGTTTCATTCGGCAGATTGCCAGTACCGCTCAGCTGCGCAATGCGGCTCAGTCTACGCGCGTCACGTGGGAACGCAGGTCAGCTCGAACTAAGCTTGATCGAAGTCCACTTTTGTTTGAGGGGAGTAGGGATGAGCGAATCGGCCCGGTCGATCCACGGCGCCTCATTGAGTGAGTTGGAACGTGAGATGCTGAATTTTGAGGAAGCGCATCCTCGCCATTCGCGGGCGAAGGAGGATGCCATCCGGGCAGATTTTGGGTATTCACCTACTCGCTACTATCAAATTCTCGGTACGCTCATTGAATCACCCGTAGCGCTTGTGGAGGACCCTCTACTCGTACGGCGATTGCAGCGACTGCGCGATAGTAAGCGTGCGCGCCGTTATCGTGCGTCCTAGTATTTGAAGCTCCGCCTGAAGTACGGTTGTGCGATCTGAACGGCACGTTCAGTCGAGACCATTGCAGCAAGAAAGAATCATCCACGTGAAGTACCCCAAGGATCGTTTCGACGATTTCCCCGCCAGCCTGAAGCGGCGCGGGGCGCACCGTGCGCCACGTGGGCGAGGCTCCAAATTCGCGTCGTGGCTCATCGCTGCGGCCTCGTTTGTGCTGCTCGTCGGTATTGGCATTGGCGTCATGATGCTGATCGACCGACAGGTCCAATTCAGCTCCAATATTGCCGAGGAAACCGCGCCTGAAACCACGGCACCGGCAACTGCGGATCCCGAGAGCACACCGACACCGACCGCCCCGGAAGCAACACAAGACCCCGATATCTCGGTGACCGTGCTCAACGGTGCGGGGATCGGCGGTCTTGCCGGAGCTACGTCCGACGTCCTCGTGGCTGATTCCTGGAACGTCGGAACGGTCACCGACGCGGACTCCTCCGATTACGCGACTACGATCGTCGCGGTCGGCAGCGAAGAGGATATGGGCGCCGCACTTGGCGTTGTCGAGTCGCTCGGTTTCGGTGAGGCGCAGGTGGATGCAGAAATTGCCGAGCCCGGGGAAATCGTCGTGATCGCGGGTGCCGACGCTGAGGAATTGCTCGGCGGCTAGCCGTTGCAGTTTGCCGGTCGTTCAGCGGCAGTTTGAGCGAAGGCCGGGATGCGTCTCCCACCCGTTTCCTCCGTTCGATAGCTTCGCCGTGTTGAGACACGATTGCGCTATCGCGCTGCAGGGAGACAAACATCATGACCACCGGAATCGTGAAGTGGTTTAACGCTGAAAAGGGCTTCGGCTTCATCACCTTGAACGGCGAAAACGACCAGAGCGGCGATGTATTTGTGCACTACCGGTCGATTGAAATGCCCGGATTTCGCACGCTCGAAGAGGGCCAAGCTGTGGAGTTCGACGTAGTTCCCGGCGACAAGGGACCGCAGGCCGAACACGTGCGCCCCTACGAGGGATAGTTCGCCGCCAGCGGAGCGGATCGGCTCTGCTTGCACTCTCAGGGTGAGAGTGCCAACATGGTTCTAGCACTCGAATTAGCTGAGTGCTAATTTCTTGAACCGCCAATTGACGTCCTGAAAGGACGAAGAATTTATGTCGAAGATGATCGCCTTTGATGAAGAGGCCCGTCGCGGACTCGAGCGTGGACTCAACACGCTTGCGGACACCGTGAAGGTAACGCTCGGCCCACGCGGCCGTAACGTCGTACTCGAGAAGAAGTGGGGCGCCCCCACCATCACGAACGATGGTGTCTCGATTGCGAAGGAGATTGAGCTCGAGGATGCGTACGAGAAGATCGGCGCAGAGCTCGTCAAGGAAGTTGCGAAGAAGACTGACGACGTTGCCGGTGACGGAACCACCACCGCTACCGTTCTCGCTCAGGCGCTCGTCAAGGAAGGCCTGCGCAACGTTGCTGCTGGCGCCGACCCGATCTCGGTCCGCCGCGGTATCGACAAGGCTGTAGAGGCTGTTGTTGAGCACCTGTTCTCGAGCTCGCAGGAAGTGCTCACCAAGGAGCACATCGCTGCAACCGCATCGATCTCGGCTGCAGACCCGCAGATCGGTGAGATCATCGCCGAAGCGATCGACAAGGTCGGTCGCGAAGGTGTCGTCACCGTTGAGGAGTCGAACACCTTCGGCACCACGCTCGAACTCACTGAAGGTATGCGCTTCGACAAGGGCTACCTCTCGCAGTACTTCGTGACGGACACCGACCGCCAGGAAGCAGTCTTCGAAGAGCCTTACATCCTCATTGCTAACAGCAAGATCTCGAACGTGAAGGACCTCCTTCCCGTAGTCGATAAGGTCATGCAGTCGGGCAAGCAGCTGCTCATCATCGCCGAAGACGTTGATGGCGAAGCACTCGCAACCCTCGTTGTGAACAAGATCCGTGGCATCTTCAAGTCGGTTGCTGTCAAGGCTCCGGGCTTCGGTGACCGCCGCAAGGCCATGCTGCAGGACATCGCGATCCTCACCGGTGGTCAGGTTATCTCGGAAGAAGTTGGCCTCAAGCTTGAGACCACCGACCTCGAGATGCTCGGCCGCGCACGCAAGGTCGTTATCACCAAGGACGAGACCACCATCATCGAAGGTGCTGGCGAAGCAGACCAGATCGAAGGCCGCGTGGCTCAGATCAAGGGCGAGATCGCGAACACCGACTCGGACTACGACCGTGAGAAGCTCCAGGAGCGTCTCGCAAAGCTCGCCGGTGGCGTGGCTGTCATCAAGGCAGGTGCAGCGACCGAGGTTGAGCTCAAGGAGCGCAAGCACCGCATCGAAGACGCCGTGCGTAACGCAAAGGCTGCTGTTGAAGAAGGCATCGTCGCCGGTGGTGGCGTTGCTCTCGCACAGGCAGTTGGCGCAGTGGACGGCCTCGAGCTCGTCGGTGACGAAGCAACAGGCGCGAAGATCGTGAAGTGGGCACTCGATGCACCGCTCAAGCAGATCGCACTCAACGCCGGTCTCGAAGCTGGCGTCGTTGCTGAGCGTGTCCGCAACCTCGAAACCGGTCACGGCCTTAACGCCGCAACGGGCGAGTACGTCGACATGGTTGCTACCGGAATCCTCGACCCGGTCAAGGTAACCCGCTCGGCACTGCAGAACGCAGCATCCATTGCCGGCCTGTTCCTCACCACTGAGGCTGTTGTTGCAGACAAGCCAGCTCCTGCCGGTGCTGCTCCTGCTGGCGACCCCACCGGCGGCATGGACTTCTAAGTTCAACCTCACGGTTCACAAAATGGGCGGTACCCTCTCGGGTACCGCCCATTTTCTCGATCCGGATGACTCGCGCGTCAGTCGCCGGAATGTCGGTGTTTAGATACCACCGCGCTGAATGAGCTGCGAGGCGATCACATTACGCTGGATCTCGTTGGTGCCCTCACCGACGATCATCAGCGGTGCATCGCGGAAGTAGCGTTCCACATCGAACTCGGTCGAGTAGCCGTAGCCGCCGTGGATGCGCATCGCATTGAGGGCAATTTCCATTCCCACCTCGGACGCGAATAGCTTTGCCATCCCCGCCTCCAGGTCTGCGCGGGCTCCACTGTCGTATTTTTCTGCGGCATGACGCGTGAGCTGTTGTGCCGCAACGAGTTTCGTCGCCATATCGGCGAGGTAGTGCCCAATCGCCTGATGCTTCCAAATCGGCACGCCGAAGCTTTCCCGTTCCTGGGAGTACTTCAATGCATCCTCGAGTGCGGCGGCACCGACTCCGAGGGCACGAGCAGCGACGTTGATGCGACCGGCCTCGAGCCCGCGCATCATCTGGCCGAAGCCCTTACCGGCAACACCGCCGAGGATCTGCGTGGCGGGCGTGCGGTAATCGGTGAAGATCAACTCGCAGCTTTCCACGCCTTTATAACCGAGTTTCGGCAGGTCCTGCGAGACTTCGAATCCGGGACCCTTTTCGGCGAGCACAATCGAGATGCCGCGGTGCCGGGGCTCCGCATTCGGGTCGGTCTTTACCAGCAGCGCGACCAGATCTGACTTTCGGGCGTTAGAAATCCAAGTTTTTGAGCCGTTGATAACGAGGTCATCGCCATCCGTTCGAGCGATGGTCTTCATGGCCTGCAGGTCGGAACCACCACCGGGCTCGGTGAGCGCCATTGTCGCGCGAAGCTCACCGGTTGCCATCCGAGGCAAGTACTGCTGCTTCTGCTCTTCGGTGCCGTATTCACTGAGGAGCTTGGCGACCACGGTGTGACCGCCCATCGCACCGGTGAGCGACATCCAACCGCGCGCGAGCTCTTCACACACCTTCGCATAGGCGGGCATCGAGACCGGCAGGCCGCCGTACTCTTCGGGAACCGCGAGACCGTAGATGCCGAGTTCCTTCATTTGCTCGATCCACTGCTCAGGGTATTCATTGGCGTGCTCGACTTCGCGAACCTTCGGCTTGACATCGCGATTAATGAAATCGCGCACGGTCTCGACGAGGAGTGTCTCTTCTTCGTTCAGGTATTCCATTATGTTCTCGTTTCTGTTCAGTAATGTTCTGGGCGGAGCGCTGGGGGCGCGCTGTCGGACTAGCTGTATTGGATGCTCGCGGAGATTGAGGTTTTCCCGTCGGGTCCGATGATGGCGAGCGATTCGCGACCCGGACCCTCAGCGCGCCCAACCACGTGCACCTGTTCATTCGCGAAGATTGGTGCTCGAGCGGAAAACTCGAACGTGTTGAGCTGCACATTTGGGTGTGTCCGTAGGAAGCCATCGACAAGATAAGTTGCGGAAAGTGGGCCGTGGACCACCAGGCCCGGATACCCCTCAACGCTCGTGACGTAGTCGAGGTCATAGTGGATTCGGTGCGAGTTAAAGGTCAGCGCTGAATAGCGAAAGAGCGTGATTTCCGGCGAGATTCGGGGCTGGACCCAGTCCCATCCCTCGGGTGCCGCGCCAGCTGGTCGGGGAGGGCGCTTCGCTGAAGGGGCATCGGCGGGTACCTCGACTGCTTCGCGATAGACAATGGTCTGTCGCTCGGTCATTGCGTGGGCACCGTCGGCTGAGATGTCGTGTCGCAAGACGACGAAGCACAGGCGACCGCTCACCCCCGTCTTCGGGGTGATCGATTCAATCGTGGTGGTGCGCTCGAGCTGTTGCCCCACTCGAAGTGGTTCGTGAAACTCGAGGGCGCTGCCAGCCCACATGCGTCGGGGAAGATCGAGCGGCGGCATGAATTCGCCAAGTTTGGGGTGGCCGTCGACACCCAGCTCGGAGGTCGGTGCAGTCGGGGTGAAGTGCAGCCAGTGGCCGAGGGGAAACAGCGTGGAGTCTTCGGTGACGGTGTCGGGGTGATCCAGAGTGGCTGCAAGAGCGGCGGCGGTGCGCCTGTCGGCGATGTCGACGACGGACTCCGTCCTGCCGATCCAGGCGTCTAGATCATCCGGTGCGTTACTCACGGGCTGCCTCCTTCATTGGCGGTGCGTTGAGCCTCATCTTGGGAAGGCTCATGGGTCAATATATTACACATACCGCGCAATTGTGGCTAGAACTGAGGTTTAAGGTTTGCTAATATATTGGCAATGTAGAGCGTATCGGTCTCGGTAAACACCGAAATCCACTGCGTTCGACTTGGACTTGCTTACGTTCGCCTGTAAGTGGACGAATTACGCAGCGGACGAAATAACGAGAGGATGGATCAATGCGGATCGTGGTGTTAGTGAAGGAAGTCCCCGATACCTACGGGGACCGCAAGCTCAACCTTGAGACCGGGCTTGCTGATCGAGACGCGTCAGAGTCGGTCGTTGATGAGATTGGCGAGCGCGCGCTTGAGGCGGCGTTGACGTACGCGGATGCGAACGAAGGTGCGGAAGTGTCGCTCCTTTCAATGTCTCCGGAAGGCGCGACCTCGAGCATCCGCAAGGCCCTTGCGATGGGCGCGGGCTCCGCCGTGCACATTGTTGATGAGGCGCTCGCCGGTGCTGATCTGGGTCTGACCGCGGAAACGCTTGCCGCTGCGATCAAGCGAGGCGGCTTTGACCTCGTGATCGCCGGGAACACATCCACCGATGGTGCCGGGGGTGTGCTGCCGGCCATGCTCGCGGAACTGCTCGATGTGCCCCATGTGACGGGTTTGTCGGCCCTCAACCTCACCGCGACTGAGGTGTCGGGTGCGCGTGCCGTCGATGGTGGTGTGCAGCAGGTGTCAGCGGAGCTGCCAGCGGTGGTATCGATTACGGAGGCGCTGCCCGAGGCACGCTTCCCGAACTTCAAGGGCATTATGGCGGCGAAGAAGAAGCCGCTTGAAGTGGTGTCCGCTGCCGATCTGGGCATTGACCCCGAAGACCTCACCGTCGCGCGATCGATCATGCTGAGCGTGGCAGAGAAGCCGCCCAAAGAAGCGGGCACCAAAATCACCGACGAGGGTGATGCGGGTTCGCAACTGGCCGAGTTCCTCATCACCAATCGTCTCGCATAGCAAAGGACTACCTCATGACTGACTTCCCAAGCGACGCCATTCTTGTCGTGCTCGAGACGCTCCCAACCGGTGGGCTCGAGAAATCTGCTGCCGGACTCATTGGCGCGGCGGCCACCGTCGGTACGCCAATCGCGCTTGTCTCGAGTGACACCGCCGCCGAAGCTGCCGCAGAACTCGGTGCGAGCCGAAGCCTCATTGCGACACATCCCGATGAAGACACACTTGGCATTCACCACGTGGACGCGCTCGAGCAGGCCGCGGCACTCGTTCGCCCCGATGCCATCTTGATCTCACACTCAACGAACGGCCGCGACCTCGCGGGACGGTATGCAGCCCGGTCCCGCTCGGCGCTTGCCGTTGACGCGACCGGTGTGTTGCGTGATGACGAGGGCATTGTTGCGCAGCACTCCGTGTATGGCGGCGAATTCAACGTGACTTCCGCAGCCACGTTTGGCGCGCCTATCATCACCGTGCGTGAGGGTGCGATCGATGCGCGTGCCGAGGCGCAACCGGTGGCGGTTGAAGCACTGGCCGTGCCCGCATCCGAAAAGCGTGGTGCGAAGATTGTCTCCTTTGACGCCGTGACCGAAAATTCCTCTCGTCCGGAGCTTCGTGGGGCGGCGAAGGTAGTTTCGGGTGGTCGCGGTCTTGGTTCGGCGGAGAAGTTTGAGCTTGTCGAACAGCTGGCGGATGCGCTTGGCGCGGCCGTCGGTGCGTCGAGGGCCGCGGTGGATTCCGGCTATGTTGCCGCACCCGCTCAGGTGGGGCAGACCGGAGTTTCGGTGTCACCTCAGCTGTACATCGCGCTTGGGATCTCGGGCGCGATTCAGCACAAGGCCGGTATGCAGACGGCGAAGACTATCGTCGCGATCAACAAGGATGCGGACGCCCCAATCTTTGAAGTCGCCGATTTCGGCGTGGTCGGTGACCTCTTTACTGTCGTGCCACAGCTCATCTCCGAGCTTGAGTCTCGAAAGGGCTGACCTTGGCCACGTACTCGACCGAATTGCGTAGGGGCTTGCCGCGCCAAGCCGGCGGCGAGGCCTGGCCACCGGCTGGGAGCATCCCAGAGACGACGAGATTGCTCGTATCTGATGTGCCTTCCCCTGAACATCTCGAAGCTGAAGTCGCGGCGCCAATTCCCGCTGATGATTCGAGCGCTGGCCCGGCACCGGCGGCTGCCACTACTGCAGCTGCGGTGCTCGTGAATAGCGCCGAGACTATTTCAGCGACGGCTCCAGTGAATAGCGCCGAGACCGTGACGGTACACCTTCGCCGAGGCCTGCCACGAGTCGTTGGCGGCGAAGCTTGGCCGCCCGAGGGCACTGTGGAAGCTGCGCAGCCACCACGGTCTGCTTCCTCTGCGACATCCGTTGCCGAAACGGCAGCCTCACCCGTTGCTGCCGGAGGCGCAGCGCAGGGTGCCCACGCAGCGTCCGAAGATGCGTCGGCGAGTAGCGGGGCAGCTGCCTCGGCCGCGGACGCGGTCGATGCGTCGAGTGAAGGCGCTGCACCGTCATCCCAACGGGCTTCGGCAGCGAGTGACGTGCCGCTTCGTCGAGGGCTGCCGCGCACTGTGGGCGGTGATCCGTGGCCGCCAGCAGGCTTTGCGCCGGTTCTCGACGTGCCTACCCCGGCCTCTGCACCAGTCTCGCCTGCATCCGCACCAAAATCGCCTGCATCCGCGCCGACCAGCGACAAGAGTGCTGCAGGGCACACGAAACCAGCGTCCGTGGTCGCAGCTCCCCAAGAAACCACAGGGCAGAAGACGATTCGAAAGGGTCTGGGGAGCGCGGCGCCTGCTGCGCCGAAACCAGCTCTCCCGCAGTCGACAGAACCGAAGTCGGCCCCTGCGAAGGTCACGGAACCAAAGTCGGCTCCTGCCGAGACCGAAGCAACTGCACTCGCGGCAGTAAAGCCGGCAAAGTCTGACGCTGCAATGCCGGCAAAGTCTGACGCTGCAATGCCGGCAAAGTCTGACGCTGCCACGCCAAAGGGTGACGCCGCAGCGCCCAAGCGTGACAGCGCAATGCCCAAGCGTGAACCAATCACCATCGGTTCGAGGACGTTGGGGCAGTGGGCGCGCCTGGTCGTCCTCGGTGTACTCGCAACGGTGGCCGCAGCCGCGATCATTGTGCTCGCGGCACGGGGCGTCACCACACTGCCGGGAGTGCCGGAGTTCCTGGAGCGATACCCGGGCGAGTACGCGCTGCCTGCTTTCGTTGAGGAAGGTTTCCCCGCATGGGCACGCTGGACACACTTCCTTAACTTCTTCTTCCTCGTGCTCATTGTGCGCACCGGCATTCAGGTGCGAAGGCAGCAGAAACCGGATGCGTTTTATACTCCGAAACGCGGCGGCAAAAAGGTCAGCATCTATCTCTGGCTGCACACGAGCCTCGATGTGCTGTGGCTCCTGAACGGCATTGTGTTTGTGGTGCTGCTGTTCGTCACCGGCCACTGGGCACGAATCGTCCCGACCTCATGGGAGGTGTTCCCGAATGCTGCGTCAGCAATGCTGCAGTATCTGACGCTCGAGTGGCCGGTGGAAGACGGCTGGGTGAACTACAACAGCCTGCAGCAGCTCATGTACTTCCTGGTGGTGTTTGTCGCCGCGCCCCTTTCTGTGATCACCGGTGTGCGCATGAGCGAGTGGTGGCCCAAGAACGCGAAGACGCTCAACAAGATTTACCCTGCTCCGGTCGCACGTGCGCTGCACTACCCGACGATGCTGTTCTTTGTCTTGTTCGTCATCGCGCACGTGTTCCTGGTGTTTGCCACCGGCGCGCTGAAAAATCTCAACCACATGTTTGCCGGTACGCCGGAAGTGAGCTGGGTTGGATTCTGGTGGTTCGTAGGCGCATTGCTCGCAGCCGTTGCGGCAGTATTCGCCGCAAAACCACTCGTGCTGGCGCCGATTGCGAACCTCTTCGGGCGAGTGAGCAGCCGCTAGCGTCTGCCGACACGCTCTCGCACCGGAAGCGGGCGGTCGCCGAAAGGCACCGCCCGCTTAGGGATGCGCGGCTTAACTACACTGCAAAGAGACGAATGACATCGCCCTCCGTATTACCGTAGTGATCGGCCGCTGCTCCGAGCGCCTGATTCACGTTGGCGATAGCTTCCTCGACTTGCGTTTGCGTGCCGCGCCACTGTTCCACGACCTGCTGGAACGCAACCGATGCCTGGCCCTGCCAACTCGATTCCAGCGTGATGAGTGTGTTCGTCAGCTGCGTGGTGTGTGTCTGTACCGCATCAATTTCGGTGTATGCGGTGGCCATGGTCGTGGCCATCTGGTCTGAATCAACGGTGAACTTGGCCATTGGCTGCTCCTTGTCATTGGTGAGTCTCCGCAGCGATTGTTCGCGGGCGACGGCACCAATCTAGGTATGGCTCCAGGCGTTCCGCTTGCGCGGGCTATGCGCCTGTGGAGGACTGCTCATCCACAGGCGGTGCGGTAAGCAGCGGGAACTTCAATCGGAAGGTTGCGCCACCGCCCGGGGTATCAACAACATCCACGGAACCCTCGTGCGCCTGCATAATTGCGGACACAATCGCAAGGCCAAGTCCCGTGCCGCCGGTATCGCGAGCGCGCGAACTGTCGGCACGCCAGAAGCGCTGGAAGATCTTCTGCTGCTCTTCCTGACTGACACCTTCACCGTGATCGATGATCTCAATGGTCGCAAGCTTTCGCGGCACATCCACGACGACACCGAGCTCAAGCGGGCTACCTTCCGGGGTGTACCGCAGGGCGTTACCAACGATGTTCTGCACGGCCTGGCGCACTTTGTCGCTATTGCCGTAAATCATCGCTGGAATATCGCCATCGGCGTCGTCGTAATGCTCCGGTTCGACGGCCACGGGCTCCACAATCTCCGGTTGCGGTTCCACGGCATCCTCTTTCGACGCCTGCTGACCGTTGCGGCGACGCTTGGGCATCCGTGGCGTCAACGCACGCACGAGCCGGAAGCGACGCGAGGAAGGAGCGGCCTCACCGGTGTCCTCGACCTCCGTGGGCGTATCGGGAGCCTCTGCTGGGCCCTCTTGGCCGCCGGAAAACAAACTCGGCGAGAGCTTTGGCTGAGGATCGCCCGGACGTCCGAACGCGCTCATCGCCGGGTCGTACTCATCGCTCTCCGACTCAATCACTCGAACGGGCATGACGCTCACTCGCCGTTCGGGCGCCTGGGCCATCGTGTCCATCGCGGCATCTTCGGCGAGCG
Source organism: Gulosibacter sp. (assembly GCF_052090685.1). Lineage (NCBI taxonomy): Bacteria > Bacillati > Actinomycetota > Actinomycetes > Micrococcales > Microbacteriaceae > Gulosibacter > Gulosibacter sp. Next base: position 46,284 of record NZ_JBQDBE010000012.1, read on the forward strand.
GTTCAAGGTCGATGACGTCCTTAGGTACCTCTCGGTCCTCATCGAGGCGCGCAAGCTGCAGGAGGTCTTCGACGAGCCCACCCATGCGTTTCGCTTCACCCTCAATGCGGTCCATGGCGCCTTCGACCTTTTCATCGTTGTCGAGCGCACCCATCCGGTACAGCTCCGCATACCCGCGCACCGTGACCAGCGGCGTACGAAGCTCGTGCGAAGCATCCCCGACAAACCGGCGCATCTGCGAGATGGTTCGGTCACGTTCAATCAGCGCCGAATCGATCCTGCCAAGCATCGAGTTCAACGCGCGTGAGAGCCGGCCCACTTCGGTATTCGGCGTGGATTCGGGCAACCGCTGATCGTAGTCACCGGCGGCAAAGGCCATGGCGGTCGACTCCACCTTGCGCAGGGGCTGCAGGGTTGCCGAGACGAGGAGCCGCGTCAGAGCGGCAGCAAAAATCAGCACCGAGAGGCCGAAACCAAAGAAGATGGCGAGGAAGCTCGCCATCGTGGAGTTCACGCTCGACAGCGGCATCGCCACCACGAGGGTGCCGTAGACCTGATCCGCTTGGTACTGGTCTTCCCGTACCGTCACCACGCGCCACGGTGCTCCGAGTCCGTCGTGAATCTCGGAGATCAGGTATGCGGGTGCATCCGGGTCTCCGGGAGTGCCGATCGCGACTTCGGTTGTGTCTGGAGCGATCGAACGGGGCCGGCCGGTCCAGTTATCGACGAGCAGGCGCCCGGATTCGTCCACGATGGCGACATAGTACGGCTGCGGGGCGGTGCGGATGTGCTCAAAGGTGAACTGGCCCGTGTTCGCCTCGCTGCCGACCACGAGCGAAGGGTCGGCCGCGATCGAGCGTAGGTTCGCGTCGAGTTGCCCGACGAGCGTTGGGCGCAACAACAACGTGGTGCCGGTGCCAGCCACGATGAGTGAGAAGGCAAGCAGCACCACGTTGACGATGGTGAGCTGATTGCGGAGGGAAAATTGGTCCCAGCGCGGGAAGCGCTTGGCCACGTGCGGTTATGCCTTAGAGCCCGGAACCTTAAGCATGTAGCCGAAGCCACGCTTGGTTTGAATCAGCGACTCGCTCGTGTAGGTGTCGAGTTTGCGGCGGAGGTATGAAATATAGGACTCAACGATGCCGGCGTCACCGTTAAAGTCATACTCCCACACGTGGTCGAGAATCTGCGCTTTCGACAGCACCCGGTTTGGGTTCAGCATGAGGTAGCGCAGCAGCTTGAACTCGGTGGGGCTGAGGTCGATCGGCTCGTCGTTGATGAACACCTCGTGTGTGTCCTGGTCCATCGTGAGTTCGCCCGCGCGGATCACCGCTTCTTCTTCGGTCTGCATCGTACGGCGCAGAATCGCCTTAATGCGAGCGACGATTTCGTCGAGGCTAAAGGGCTTGGTGACGTAGTCGTCACCACCCGAGTTGAGCCCCTCGATCTTGTCGTCGGTGGCATCTTTCGCGGTGAGGAAGAGGATGGGGGAGACGTAGCCGGATGCGCGCAGTCGCTTCGTGACGCCGAAGCCCGACATGTCGGGCAGCATTACGTCGAGGACGATGAGGTCGGGTTCTTCGTCGATTACGGCGGCGATCGCGCCGGCGCCGTTTCCTACGGTGCGGACCATGAAGCCCGCGAATCGCAAGCTGGTCGAAAGCAGTTCGCGGATGTTCGGCTCGTCGTCAACAACAAGAATCTTTGGTCCGTCAGTCATAGAGACAAGTATGGCGGTCAACGCCTGAAGAATGACCCGCTTCGTTCCCAGGTTGCCTGATCAGCGCAAGATTCTTGGATGCGTCGGGGTGCGTTGATTGCGCGCGTTTGGCGTGCAATTTTCGCGCATTGGCCGTCGTGACTAGTAGGCGGTCGCGAGGGTGTCGGCGTCAAGGATGGAGTAGGCATAGCCCTGTTCCGAGAGGAATCGCTGGCGGTTCTGGGCGAAGTCTTGGTCCACCGTGTCGCGCGCGACAATGGTGTAGAAGGACGCCGAGATACCGGTAGATGACGGCCGCAAGAGGCGCCCGAGGCGCTGGGCCTCTTCTTGCCGCGAGCCATAGGAACCGGAAATCTGAATCGCGACCGATGCATCCGGCAAATCGACCGAGAAATTCGCGACCTTGGAGACGATCAGGATGGGTGCCTCACCATTGCGGAAGGCCTCATAGAGCTCTTCCCGTTCGGCGACGGGCGTCTGACCGGTGAGTTTCGGGACACCCAGTTCTTCCGCGATCTCATCGATTTGGTCGAGGTACTGGCCGATGATCAGGATGCGTTCGTCACGATGCTTGTCGACCAGTTGGCGGACGACTTCGAGCTTTGCCTCAGCGGTGGCAGCAATGCGATAGCGGTCTTCGTCGGCGGCGGAGGCGTATTCCATTCGCGCTTCATAGGGCAACTCCACGCGGATCTCGAAGCACTCGGCGGGCGAGATGAAGCCCTGCGCTTCGATTTCCTTCCACGGTGCGTCGAAGCGCTTGGGGCCGATCAGCGAGAACACGTCGCTCTCGCGACCGTCCTCTCGAACCAGTGTTGCGGTCAGCCCGAGGCGACGACGAGCTTGCAGGTCGGCGGTGAGCTTGAACACCGGGGCTGGCAGCAGGTGCACCTCGTCGTAGACGATCAGACCCCAATCCAGTGCATTGAGGAGCGAGAGGTGGGCGTATTCGCCTTTTCGACGGGCCGTGAGGATCTGATAGGTCGCGATCGTAACCGGCTTGACCTCTTTCGTTTCCCCGGAGTACTCACCGATTTCATCCTCGGTGAGCGAGGTGCGGCGAAGGAGCTCGCTGCGCCACTGCCGGGCGGACACCGTGTTGGTGACGAGAATCAGCGTGTTCGTATCGGCGGCAGCCATGGCACCCGCACCGACGATGGTCTTTCCGGCGCCGCAGGGGAGCACGACCACACCCGAACCACCCGAAAAGAAGTTGTCCACCGCATCCCGCTGATAGTCGCGCAGCGACCAACCGTCTTCCGTGAGGTCAATGTCATGCGGAGTACCCGGGGTGTACCCGGCGAAATCTTCCGCGGGCCAACCGAGTTTGACGAGCTGCTGCTTCAGTGAGCCGCGAGCCCAATCCTGGATGCGAAAGCCACCTTCGATGGGAGCCTCAAGCATCGGCGAAATCTTCTTATTAAGCGAGACCTGGCGGATCACCGCGTCATCGTGTGACCGCAAGATCAGGCCCTCATCGTCACGCTCAATGACGAGCTTGCCGTAGCGTTCAACGGTGTCGCGGAGGTCAAAGGCCACCGAATCGGGAACCGGAAACTTTGCGTACTGGTTCAAGGTATCGAGCATCTCGTCGGCAGTGTGGCCGGCCGCGCGTGCATTCCACAGGCCGAGTCGCGTGATGCGATAGGTGTGGACGTGCTCGGGCGCGCGCTCGAGTTCGGCGAAAACCGCGAGTGCGTGTCGGGCATCACTGGCGTCAGGATGCGCGACCTCTAGTAGCACTGTCCGGTCGCTCTGCACGATGAGGGGTCCTAAAGCCATAACGCACCAGTGTACCGGGACTCGGTGCCGCAGCCCCCACGCGGTTACGGAATGCGCACGCACCCCAATGGACGCTAGGACTAGGCCTCTTCGATTCCGATGATGGATCGCAGCGGCAGCGTCCGCTCGACGTCGGCGTCGAGATCGCGGGCACGGAGGCGCTGTGCGCCTACGGAAAGGGGAATCAGCGCGAGCACGGCCGGGGGCTTTCCCGGAATATCGATGGCGACTCGAACCTCATGCTTATTGCGCCGGGCCAGCTCCAAACGGCGCTGAATCCAGGTGCTCTGATCATCCGCGTGATCGCCCGCTGCCGCCTGTTCGGCGAGATCCGCAGCGGCTTTGGCGGCCGTGGCGTTTGGTTCGGGCACGTACGGTGCGGCAGGCTCGCGCCGATGGCGCACTTGCGTGCTGCCGTCCGCAGTTTCGAGCACGGCCGGATAGCGCGCATCCAGGAGGGCCGCGAGCGCGACCTGCGGTGACACGCGGCTTGCGAGCTCATCCTCAATGCGCCGCAACCCGAGCGTGCCCAGCGCGGTATCCACCTGCAAGGCGTCAAGGAGTTTCTTATCCGTGGCGCGGATTCTTGTGGACTGACCAACTGAGCGGTCATATTCGCGCACCCGCACGCGGCCGTGCTGCTGGGCAGTGTTGTTCACGAGATAGTCCACCGGTTGCGGGATGCCGGTGAGGGAGACTCCGGCGAGGAACTCACGAATGCTCTCCGCGCTCATCCCGTCACTGAGCGCTCGCCCGATCGAGGCCGGTGTGAGCCGATATTCGCTCGCAAGGGCGCGACGCTCGAGATCTGCAATGCGCCGTAGCTCGTGATCAAGTGCGCCGGAGAGGGGGCCCGGGGCGAGGATGGTTTGGTCCGGCTGGACATAAACCTGGGCGACTTCCTGGGGGAGGTGATCCCCAAGCATCCTCACCGCGTCGGTGACATCGGTATCGAGCACGAGCCCACCGAGGCGGGTGAGTGAACCGCGGTCGAGGACGCCGAGGGCCTCGGCATTGCTGCGCTGCACGGTGGCGTTGTCAGAGAGCACGATCGCGTCGGTGTCGTCTTCCGCGATCTGGTCGAATGGGGAGACGTCCGTGGGGAGTGCAGCATCCAGTTCGATGGACTCCGAGAGTGCACGCAAATTGTCAATGTGGAGCTCATCCAGCCAGGCTGCAATGAGGATGCGCCAGCGCTCCGTCACCGGTTTAGTGCAGTACTGCTCGCCAGCTTCGGTGAGATGCCACACCTCACCGACCGGCGTGATGAGATTCGCAGCGAAGAGCCAGCGGTAGAGGGAGCCGACCACGCCGGAATCGCTCACGAGCTCTGTCGCGAGCCGGCGAACGTCCACACCGCTGAGGCGGACCTGCTCGCGTGAGCGGCGAACGATGCGCGGTTCGGCTGCGATGAGCCACAGCGCGTCATTTGCCAGCTGCGCCGTGGCGTGCGCGGCCGTGGTGCCAGCCGATTCAGCTGACACTGTTGTCAACTCCGAGAAGTCGGTGACTTCGGGAAGAATTTCGCGCAGCGCACGGCTTGCCTCGGGGAGCAGCTCCGTGTTCGGTGCCTCACCAACAGCGAGTGCCAGCGCAGTCGCCTTGACCAGTGCATCCTGCTCACCGAGACGCAGACCGCGAAGCGTGGGCCAGTCCAAGCGGCGCAGGGCTGCTGCAATATTTACCGGCGCATCCAGCCATTCGGCGAGATCAAGCAAATCCTCAATCCCGCGCGCATTCACCCGCCGCGCGTGCAGCAGCCCGGCGAAGCCACGCTCGTCGAGTTTGCGGAGCGACGCCAATATCCGGAGCGAATCGGGGACGGGGGACACGGTGTTTGCTAGCGGTTCTTTTGCGCCCTGCGGTTAGCGATAACACGCCAGAGAACGAAAGCGACGAGGAGGATGAGCGCGAGTGGGAAACCCCAATAGGCGATGAACATGCTGACCGGCCAGATCCACAAGTCACTGCTTGCGAAGTCGACACCGAAGAGGGGCGCGAGCAAAATAGTGAACAGCGCAATAAATGACAGGGCAGCAACGCCCACGGTGAGGTAGGCGAGGAGGCGCTCGGCCATCGAGCTTTCTGGGTTGTCCGTCGAAATGGTCACCAAATCAGCCTAGTCGACTCGGTTGAGGGAATGCGCGGCAGGATAGACTGGTTGTATTGCGCCAGGTAGCGCACACGCACGTTCGGGTTGACCGACCGGCAGAAACCGGGCTCGCGGTTGATTCCGTGCTCACTGGTGCCACTGCGCCACGATTTTCCATATTAAGTAACGACGCGCTTGCCGATCCGGGAGCGCACAAGGAGAAGTGCCATGCCAACGGGCAAGGTGAAATTTTATGACGCCGACAAGGGATTTGGGTTCATCCAGGGTGATGACGGTCAGGAAGTGTTCCTGCACGTCACCGCGCTGCCGCCCGAGGTGACGGCACTCAAGGCCGGTACCCGGCTCGAGTACGGGATTGCTGACGGAAGAAAGGGTGCACAGGCACTTTCCGTTCGGGTGATCGATGCACCTGCATCGGTCGTGAAGATGAAGCGTAAGTCGGCTGATGACATGGCCGTGATCGTCGAAGACCTGGTCAAGGTGCTCGATAAGGTGGGCGGCCAGCTGCGCCGCGGTCAGTACCCGCAGTCGGGGAGTGGGACGAAGATTGCGGCGATGCTGCGCCGCGTTGCGGATGAACTCGATGCGTGATTCTGAGGAGTCCATCGCGCTCGCGGAAGCCGCACTGCGGGAAATTACCGAGCGGAAGTTCGTCGGCAATTTTCACGATGTCGTTGACGAGGGCGAAGGGGTGTATTCGCTTCGATTCGTGTCGAACTCTCCCGGGTTTCGTGACTGGTGGTGGACCGTCACGCTCACCCAGGTAGACGGGGCCGAGGCGCCGACCGTTCTTGAATGCGGGCTCTTGCCCGATGCGGATGCGTTGCTCGCGCCCGAGTGGGTGCCCTGGGCGAAGCGTCTGGCCCGTTTCCGGGCGACGCACGACTCGCAGGGCAACCCCTTGCCAGAAGGTGAAGAGGCTGCCAGCGAGGAGACCGCCGAGCGTGCGCCGCGCATCCGGACGCGCAAACGCACGCGAACCCGCACGCGTCGCCGCACGGACTCGGCAAAGTCGGAGGGCTCAGCCGAGTCCGGGGCCACTACCGAGCCGGAGGGTTCGGTAGCGGAGGCCTCGGCGGATTAGTCCAGGCGCGCAACGACGTAGGTGATGCAGTCAGCAAGGCTGCCGACGTCGAGCGGGTCCACAGACGCGAACGTGCCGACGCGCAACTGGTTGCGTCCCAGTTTGCGATACGGGTCGATATCCACAATCCCGTTCGCGCGCAGTACCGAGGTGACGCGTGATGCGTTGACCGACTCATCAAGATCAACGGTCACGACCACCTGCGACCGGTATTGCTCATCCTGAACGAATGCGGTGGCCCACTCATTGTGAGTAATCCACTCATAGAGGGTGTCGGAGGATTCCCGCGTCCGGGAATCAACGAATTCAAGTCCGCCGTGGTCATTCATCCACCGCACTTGTGACTCAAGCAGCGAAAGTGACGCGACCGCGGGCGTGTTCAGAGTTTGGTTCTTGCGCGAGTTATCCACCGCATTCTTGAGGCTCAGGAACTCGGGGATGTATCGCTCGGATGCGGCGATGCGCTCAATGCGGTCTATCGCAGCGGGCGAGACAATTGCGAGCCAGAGCCCACCATCCGAGCCGAAGTTCTTCTGCGGTGAGAAGTAGTAGATGTCGGATTCGGTGACGTCCAGGTCGATGCCGCCTGCCGCGCTGGTGGCATCAATCATCGTGAGTGCGCCGTCGGCAGCGACTCGCCGTACCGGAGCCATCGCACCGGTAGACGTCTCATTGTGCGGTGTTGCGTATAGGTCAATGCCCTCGGCAGCCTCGAGCAACGCGACCGACCCTGCGGGGGCTTCGCGCACATCCGGCGCGTCGAGCCAGGGTGCCGCAGCAGCTTTCGCGAACTTCCCGCCAAACTCTCCAAACACTGCGGTTTGTGCGCGTCGCTCGATGAGGCCAAATGCCGCGGAGTCCCAAAACGCGCTGGCACCACCATTGGCAAGAATTACCTCGTAGCCGTCTGGCAGTCGGTACAGCGCGGAGATTCCCTCGCGAATATCTCCCACAAGTTGTTTCACCGGTTGCTGTCGATGCGAAGTGCCTACCACCGTTTTGGCACGGTTCATGAGATCGTCGAACTGCTGAGGGCGTACGCGTGAAGGTCCAGATCCGAATCTCCCATCGTGGGGAAGAAGGTCGGCCGGAATACGAATATCGGTCATGATTACTAGCCTAGAGCGATTGTGACGGTTGCTGTCGGTAGGCTTGCTCCGTGCGAGTGGCGTCATACTTGAACATAACCATGCATCACAGAGACGGGGATGAGGGGAGGGAATGACTGTGACAGATCTAATTGATACGACCGAGATGTATCTCCGCACCATTCTCGACCTTGAGGAAGAGGGCATAGTTCCGCTGCGTGCGCGCATTTCGGAACGGCTTGGGCACTCTGGGCCGACGGTCTCGCAAACCATCGCGAGGATGGAACGGGATGGCTTGGTCGAGGTCGCTGCCGACCGTCGACTGGTGTTGAGCGAACTCGGTCGCGAGAAAGCCATTCGCGTGATGCGCAAACACCGCATCGCCGAATCGCTACTTGCGAATGTGATTGGGCTTGACCTGTCCCAGGTGCACGAAGAAGCGTGCCGCTGGGAACACGTGATGAGTGATGAGGCGGAAGATCGAATCTTCGACCTCCTGGGTCAGCCCACGCACTCGCCCTATGGCACTCCCATTCCCGGCGCGAATGACGATGGCAGGTCGGCCAGCGACTATTTTCTCGAAGGCGTCCGGCCACTGAGCGAAGTGACTCCGGATGCTCAGGTACTGGAGGTGCGTCGGCTTGGCGAACCGGTTCAGGCGGATCTCGACACGCTCGCAATGCTGCACGGTGGCGGTATCTTTCCCGGTGCTCGCATCACGATTGAGCGAGCTGGCGAACGATTGATTGTGTCGCTGGACGGTCACACCTCGGGCGTGATTATTCCGCAGGACACCGCGCGGCATATCTACGTGGCGAAGTAAGTTCACGAGCGTCGTGAGTCAGCATGCGCTGGCAGCGTCGTCATGCGCTGGGCCGTTGTCATGCGCTGGGCCGTTGCCGTGAGTTACCGTGCACCGGCGGCGTTGCGTACTCGTGACCTGCCACTGCGGCAGCATGCCCCGTTCGTGATGACACCTGCCACGCCGTAGCGAAAAAGTTATTTCCGGATATCTCACCGTTATCAACCCCGAGTTCGTGCTGAGTACTTACGGGTGTGCGGCGCGGTCGTCCAAGTCGGTCGATCTGGTGTAAGGTTGACGAGGTCGCTCTCCGCGGCCCGCTCTACCCCCGCAATTCTGCGGGAAGGAGCAGATTCGGTTCCCGAGTCAGCGGTCCTCCGCACTGCAATTCCATACGAAATCCGGCTCCGTTATAAATTCGTGAGAAATTTGTCACCAAGACGTGACATTTCCGAGATCTTTCGTTACTGTTGTATTTATCGACGAACACAACCGTGTTCAGGTCATGTTGAGGCGTCGCAATCCCGCTCCTCGACAATGCACATCCACAGCACTTTGTGGGGCGGGCGGCTATATGCCGAGCGACGTGGAGGGTCGAACTTTGAACGAAACCATGCAGACCGGCACCGCGCCGCTCACTCGTCGTCAGGCTCGTGAGATGGAGCGCCGCACTGGCGTTCGTCCGATCGCGGGCGCAGCGCCCGTTGCGCAGCCGAAAGACACTGGCGAGATTGAGCGCAACGAGATGGATGCACTGGTATCAGTACTTCCTACGGAACTCGTCGAGCGCATCTCGGCTCCTATCGCCGAGGACGCAGTAGCGGTTCCCGAAGCGTTTGATGCTCGCGGACTCACCGTACGTGCGGCTCGCCCCGCACCGCTGATCGCTCAGCGTCGTCGTCGCGCAGTGGGTGGCTTCGCCGCAGCTGCGTCGATCACCGCACTTGCAGCAGCGGGTCTGACCACCGTTGGTGGACAGGGCGCGAACGTTGCAGCAGATGAGCACCAGGCAAACTTGCTTTCGGCAGCGACCGAAGACAGCACCGAGGCTGAAGAAGCCCTCGACGAAGCGGCAGCTGTTGAAACCGTCGCGGCACCGATTGAGGTAGACGCAGAGTCGACCTCGACTTCCGTGGCCACCTTTGACTCGACCGCAGTGCAGACCGCGGCTACCGAGATCGTCATCGAGGCACCGGTTGAAGAGAGCGAAGACGAGGCTGCCTCGAACGAAGGTGCTTCGAACTCGGGTGCCAGCTCGGATGACTCGAGCTCAGAGTCCACCTCAAGCTCTTCATCCAGCTCCAGCTCCAGCTCTTCGTCGAGCTCGAGTTCCTCATCGAGCTCGAACAGCAGCTCGTCGAGCAATAGTGCACCGACCCAGTCGGGCACCGGCATTGTCAGCACCGCACAGAGCTGGGTTGGCAAGGGCATCTACGGTAACGGCAACACGCCTTCCGGTTGGGACTGCTCCGGCTTCGTGCAGTACGTCTTCGCGCAGAACGGCATCGACCTGCCGCGCAGCGTGAACCAGCAGGCAGCAGCGGGCACGCGTGTCTCGGACCCGCAGCCCGGTGACCTCGTGATCTGGCCCGGCCAGCACGTGGGTATCTACGTGGGTAACGGCTACATGATCGACTCGCCAACTTGGGGCCGCTCGATCGAGCTTGACCTCGTCAAGTGGGGACCGTCGACCAGCGGTTACTACTACGTTCGCATCTAAGTTTTAGCGTGAATCAGCATGAACGCCTCGTGAAAGCGGGGCGTTCTGCTGTTTCCGGGACCATTCCGGCGCTGCTTCCGATACGGCGGCGAACCGCGTGTCGCGCGACTCGCCGACCAGTAACCCGAAGTAAACGGCAAAGTGAATCTTTCGTGACGTGGGTGGGGAAATTCTCTGCCAGCCCGCAAAGTGCGGGTACTATCGCTCACAGCACGCCAGACCTGATTACCGGAGGCATCATGCGAGTGGTCGAGACCAACCCCACCAGGGTTGTTCACGCCTGCTCGGGCGCCTGCAGTGGGTTTGAGCGTCATTTTTTCCACGCGATATCCATCGCGATGCCCGTGAGAGAGCACATAGTTGGCTTTCCGCGCGCAACTCAACGGCACCGTCATGTGACGGTGCCGTTTCTTGTTTCCAACCGGGTATCCCACCTCGATACCAACGCATCCCAAGACAGCCTCGAGCCACGGGGCCGCATGGAAGGATCTGTATGCGCACGCTCGTTTTGAACGCCGGCTATGAGCCAATCACCATCGTGTCTGATCGACGAGCGCTGGTGCTCGTCCTCGGCGGCAAGGCTTCAGTTCTTGAAGCGGATGAAACGCAGCCGTTGCGTTCGATGAGCGATGAACATGCGCGCCCGCAGGTCATCCTGCTGACAAAATATGTGCGTATCCCAATGACTCGACGGGCACCAGTGTCACGCAAGGGTGTCTTGCGGCGAGACAGTCATCGCTGCGCGTACTGCGATAAATTCGCCAACACGGTTGACCATGTGCAGCCGCGTTCGCGCGGTGGCCGTGACTCGTGGGAGAACCTGGTGGCATGCTGCCTGCGCTGCAATAACGTGAAGGGCGATAAGACTCCCGAAGAGATGGGCTGGAGCCTTCGGCGTCGCCCGAGCGCTCCGATTTCGCACCACTGGCACGTTCGTGGCGCTGACCGGGCAGACTCGGCCCAGTGGGCGGCGTACCTCGCACCGAGCGCGGCATAGCGCGCACCGCTATTCGGGCGGATCCTCGTCCGCGTTACGGCGTTGCCGATTACCGGCTCGCTTGTGCCCGCCCCATCGGAGTGACGCGGATGCCGGTGTGCGTTTTGGTGTTCGCGGGGTGTTTGCCCGCAGGGCAGTTACCGGGACGTTCGAAGGGCCTGACTGAGTCGAATTTTTTGGGGCCGCATGTTCAGGTGGCGGAATCGGTGGGTGCTGGGACCGAAATACCGGATCAAAGCGCTTGCGCCCGCCGAGCCGGGGTGTGCGCAACGGGTCAATTCGTCCAGGTGGCAAGAACCATACTGTTCCAGCACCGCGATTGTTGGTCTCGCCGGGTTCGGGAATGACCACGATGTCCCAGCCTTCGTGGGCGCGGTGGTGGCAGGTCATGCACAGGAGAACGCCGTTGTCGAGATCGGTCTTGCCCGCGTGAGCCTTCCACCAGCGTCGGTGGTGAGCTTCCGTCATCGCTGCGGGTAGGCCGCAGAATGCGCAGCCGCCATCACGCTCGGCAAGAATCTGCCGCTGCTGGGCTGTGAAATGCCGGATCTCCCGACCGTGGTCGACCACGACGCTCTTGGAATTGAACACCGACGGGATGACTCCGGAGGTCGCGGCGAGCAATCGAGCAGTTCCGGGGTCGATGACGCCGCCGCCATCGATCTCACCAAGTGTGGAGGCATCACCCGACATGGGTTCAGCGCCGAGCGCCGCGAGTGGGATACGCACGATGGTCTTAGCCGCAGAGCCGGGAACTTTACTCATATCGCAACCGAGGCTGTGCTTGAAGATGGCACTCAGCGCATCCGCCTGTAATTGGTGTAACGGCACCGCGACGAGGCTGTCCGGCAGTCCATCATTCCCGGTCGGGATGTTCTCGCCCCGGTGAGTGCGCAAGTGGTGATTCACGTCGCCCGTGAGCGCGGTGCGGATTGGTGCTGCGCTGATGGGGTCAAACCGACCCTTGAGCGTGAGGCTGCCATCGGCGTGATCCTTGAGAGTGAGGGATCGGCAGTCGCGTTTCGTTTCGATCGCCGGGGCGACACCGTTCGGATCGATCCACTTCTCGGCGCGATCAATCGCCACTTGTAAGCCGCGCCAATTCAACGAGGGAGCACTCTTGACGAGCAATTCCTCCGCCACGGCAATGTCTTCGCGGCCGGCGCGAGGTGCAACGCGCTGCGTAAACTCGACAATTTCGTGTGCGGCACTGAGCCCGATCTCACCGCGAGCGAAGGACGCCGCTACGTGTTCGGTCTCCGCCGGTCCGCGCTCATCGTGCGGTCGAAACGGGCCGGTAATCGAGCAGCCGACAGCGATCAATGAACGCGCGTCGCTAATGCGAATCTGCAGCCGTTCTTCAAGCAACTGTGCGGGATTGCGGTGTCCAGCGGCTCGCGCTAGCGCGTCCGCCCCAAGAGAGCGGTCCGAGCGACTATGGATGCTGTGGGCGAGGCTCGCGAGGAAACCGTCAAGTTGGCGTTTGAGTACACCGGCCGCGTCGAGGAGTGACACCACTGTCGCATCATCGCAGGCCGCGAGTACATCGGCGACAGCATTGACCTCATTCGCAGCATTGATCTCATTCGCAGCAGCGCCCTCACCGGCTGCTGCGCTGGCGGACTGCCAGGCATCGGTTAGTGCGGTGACGCCGCGATGAATCATCGGTGCGTGCGTGGCGGTCGGCTCCGGAAATGGCACTCTGGACGGCTCGGAGGCGTTGTTGGCGGTCACGGGTTCACCTCCTTGCACAGAGGCTCGATAGCGGTTGGAGCTTCGGACAATGCGCGCTAAGCGCGGTGAGCGTATTGCGGTCGGCAAGATCGAAGAAAAAGGAACCCACGCCAGGAGACGAGTGAAGGACGGTGTCGCTCGGTCATGAAAAAAGATTAAACCGAGCCACCGACATATCTTGTTCTCCGCTGCAAATAAGCGGAACGCAGCACATCATCGGCCGAAAACCAAACCGCGACGCTGCACTACCGATTGTGACGCTGCGCTACCGATCGCGATGCCGCGCGAACCTCGGCAACTGACCATGCAATGCATCCACCGAATCGCGAACCAGGTCGGCGTCGAGGCTTGCGGCAACGTAGTCGTCCATGCGCTGATCGAGTTCGCTGCGGAAGACCAATTTCATCACGCCGCCAATCTGGTCGCCTAGCGCGCGGGCGGCGTGCTTGTACGTGATCTTCCACGTGACTTTCGTGCCGCCATCAACTTCGGTGAAATGCCAGCCCTCGCCATAGTCGGCGAGCCACCATGGTCCCTTGACCATCCGATTGCTCGAGACCTGACCGGGAAACCAAACGTCATATTTCAGGATCACTCGCCGACCGTCATTGACCCGCTCGAACACCTGCACGCCGCGCCCGAGCTCCTGCGCATCCCGAAGCAGCATGCGCTTTTCTACGTGACTATCCCACGCGATTCGGTCCGCACCGAGGGTGTGTGCGAGTGCGAATGCCTCTTCCGGGCTGAGGGCAACGGTTGCGGACGCTTCAAGAGATTGGGCCATGCGACCAGTCTAAGAAAGGAATTGCCCTCGAGGCTGACACCGAGACGTGATGAGTCGAGCGGCAAATTGACCCAGGGTGACCGACTGTTGTCTGACCGCGCCGCCACCGCTGCAGTTCCTTGCTCGTGCACAAGCGCAACGCATACGGTGACAATACCTGGCGCTGCACGCCCCGCGGCCGCGCTCAATGAAGAGAAGAAGGGTAAATTACATGTCGTTTAACTCTGTTGACGAGCTCCTCGCCGCTATTCAGCCAACTGACGGTGGTCGTGAAGTATTCGATCCGGCCACCGGCGAGGTCGTAGGCCGCGCACCGCAGGCCACTTCGGAAGAACTTGAGGATGCGATCAATCGTGCCGAGGCAGCGCAGGTTGCGTGGGCAAAGCTCTCGCACACTGAGCGCAGTGACTACCTGAACAAGGCAGCGGACGCCATCGAGGCTGCTTCAGAGCCGCTCGCAGAGCTGCTTTCTCGAGAGCAGGGCAAGCCGCTCAACGGACCCAACGCGCGCTTCGAAGTCGGTGCCTGCGCCGGCTGGCTCCGCGCCAACGCAGCGTTTGAAATTAAGCCCGAGCTTATCGTTGAAGATGACAGCGTCCGCTCCGAAATGCACTACGACCCCATCGGCATCGTCGGCGCAATCAGCCCCTGGAACTGGCCGATGATGATTTCGATCTGGCAGTGGGCACCTTCGCTGCGCATGGGCAACGCGATCGTGGCAAAGCCTGCGAGTTCCACCACGTTGTCGGTGCTGGCACTCGAAGCCGTCATGAACGAGGTACTACCCGCAGATGTCCTCAACGTCGTCGCCGCAAACAGCAAGGTTGGTGCGGCAATTTCGAGCCACCCGAAGATCGGCAAAGTCATGTTCACCGGTTCGACTGAGGTCGGCAAGATCGTCGCCCGTGACGCGGCAGACTCGATCGCTCGCCTCACGCTCGAGCTCGGTGGGAACGACGCCGGTATCGTCCTTCCCGGTACCGATGTGAAGTCGATTGCTGAAGACCTTTTCTGGGGTGCATTCATCAACACGGGACAGACCTGCGCCGCGATGAAGCGCCTGTACGTACACGAAGACGACTATGACGCAGCGGTCGAAGCGCTCGTTGAGGTCGCGAAAAACATGCCGATGGGGAACGGTCTCGATGAGCAGAACGTGCTCGGACCGCTCCAGAACAAGGGCCAGTACGAAGTAGTGTCGAAGCTTGTTGACGCAGCTCGCGACTCCGGTGCGACCATCCTCCTCGGTGGCAACCCCGAAGAAGACCAGCCCGGTTACTTCTATCCGACGACTCTCGTTGGTGACATCGACAACGACAATCCGCTCGTTGCCGAAGAGCAGTTCGGCCCGGCCCTGCCGATCATCAAGTACTCAGACCTCGACCAAGCAATCGAGTGGGCAAACGGTGTCGAGGTTGGCCTTGGTTCCTCAGTATGGGGTTCGGATGCATCCGCGGCAGTCGAGGTCGCAAAGCGTCTTGAGGCTGGTACCACTTGGATCAACGGCCACGGCGGCGTTGACCCCCGCATCCCCTTCGGTGGCGCGAAGTCCTCTGGCTACGGTCTCGAGTTCGGCGACGCCGGCCTCAAGGCTGTCGCGCAGCCGCACGTGATCACGATCAATAAGTAACCGCCGCGATAGCAGAAAAGGGCCGCCTTCGGGCGGCTCTTTTTTTCGTACGAACGCCCGACATGGGCATTCGCTTGCAGGTGGAAGCACTGAGCCGAAGGATGCTGAACCCACTGGGCTACGATCGACGTTGAGGAATACCGGTCAACGTTGACCGTCATGTGTCCGACATTTCGACGTAGGTCTTTATGCGTCCCGGATGGAAGGCTGCCAATTGAAACGACGAGCTATCCCGGTTGCCGCAGCAGTGCTCCTCCTGGCTGGATGCGTTCCCGCTGCCGACGAGGACCCGGTTGAAGGGGAAGAAATCAGCACCCCGGCAGAAGCTGTCGTGAATGACGATCAAGATACGTCAGAACCCGATAGCGACACCGGTATCGGCGAGATTGCCAGTGTCGAAGAACTTCGCGATGCCTATATCGCGGCGGGATTTGAGTGCGATTGGCAAGAGGATATTGCTGTTGGGCTCGCTGTAGAGCAGGGATATTGTTCCGAAGGAAAGAACAACATTCTGGTGATGTATGCGAGCGAAGCTGACACCCAACAGCAGCTCAAACAGTCTCAAGAGGGCCTTGCCGATTTGGGAATGATCGCTACCTATGTCGTCGGACCGAATTGGATCATCAATTCTGACAACGGCGCGGCTGTTGCCGCTGCACTCAATGGTGAGCTCGTCGTAATCGGCGACGAGGAGTAAGCGAAGCACAGCGCGAGCGCGTTTCCTGATCGAATTCGGTCGCCGCCCGGTGCCTGTGCTGAACCACGGGCGGCGACCCCGTTACACGAGCGGCCGCAGCGTGAGGGACTGTTGCAGCGTCCCCACCGGTCCATCGAGATCGTGCACCACCGAACTCGTGAGGCCCTGACCCGAGGGGCCAAAACTTACCGTCACGTCGAGGCCGGTCCAGTCGCCGGTCGGTTGCCGAAACAGGTGCAGCGTGAAATCAACGTTGGGGAACATCCAGGTCCCTGGATCTTCACGAACCGCCACACCGTTGGCCGCGTCGAGCACTCGCGCGAAATGGGCCAATGGCGTGTCAACCTCACCGGCAACGAGCGGCAGCTCGCTGCGGAGCCAAGCTCTGCCTCGCCCCGCCGCTGTTGGGCTCGAAGCCCATGCCTGCAGGCTGCTGATGAATCCGCCCGGCCACGTGTTTTGGATGTCGAACTCCGGCATCGTGTCCGGGTTTGGCATCGGCTCGTAGCTCGTACCTTCAATCACCGCCGTGCCGGATGCCTGTAGCAACCACGCCCGCCCTCGAATAATCGCGCGTTCGCCAATTGTCGCGGTTGTCTCGATGAGTTCGATCGTGCGGCCGGGACGAATGACTTCGGTGTGAAGCGTCATTGGCTCGCGCATTATCTGGCCGAGCACTTCCAGCGAGACGCGAGAAATGAGCATCCCAGCGCCCTTGTGCTGCAGCCGCCACTGGTCCATGACTTGGATGACGAGGCCGGCGACCGGGGCGAGGTGCAGCTCATCATCTCGCCACGCCCCACCGGAGTGTTCGGTCGGGACGAACACGGATTCCGACTCGCGGGTGAAATAGGCTGCGGTGCTCGTGTCCGACATGGTGGTCCTCCCTCAGTGCCCCCGGCGAGAATCGAACTCGCGCGCACCCTTTAGGAGAGGGATGCTCTATCCACTGAGCTACGGAGGCAGTGGCGCTACGAAAAGCGCAAAAGCCATCGTACCGCCCGTCTGGGCCTGAATTCTTCCCGTGGATGCGTGAAACTCCCGCGGGGTGCGTGGTTCGACACTACTCTTCCCTTATCTTGAAGAGCGTGTGGGGGTTTTTCCGTAAGCGAAGCGATAGCCGGTCCGATGCTGATCGAGACCAGGTCGATAACGCTGCGCAAACGCAAGAGACCGATGAGATCGCCCGCGATCTCGAACTCGACGAGGGTGTCGGCGTTGGCGAAGACCCGTCGCGCTGGCTCGATCAGGTAAAAGAGGCCCGCGCGACTCGTCCCGAGGCCGATGAGTCTCCCTTCGCTCCCGAATCCGAGGGCGCGAAGGATGCCGTGACGGTCTCGAGCGACGGCGAGCAGCAAGCCGAAATCCCAGCACTGGCTGCTTCCGAGACAGCCCGGCCGGCTGCAGACGCCAGGAGCGGGCGGGAAACGGACTCCAGAGACGCGGAGCCAAATAGCAAGTTCAAGCCGAACGATGAATCGGCACCATTTGCGCGCTCGAGCAAGACCCCAACGCAACGTCCTTCACCTCAACCCACAGACGCCGCATCCGCCCGCCCCGCCACCGAGCATCCGGCCCCCGAACCACTGACACCGGACCGCCCCATCAGCGAAATGCTCGCGGAGGCACACGAGCACTGGCGGTCTGAACTCGCAACGATCGGCGGCCCGGGCCCGCAGCGCACTTTCCGGAGCCGACGCGGCACCTATATTGACCTCTCAACCGCCCACCCTTCCGGAATCGCGCCGCTACTCTCGGGCCGTCCCACAATGCTCTCGAGCTTGCTGCGGGAACCCCTTGCGTTCCGCAATGCCCTCGACGCCGCGATGCTGGTCTCGCAAAAGGGCGTGGAGCTGGAGGCCAGTCGCGGGCTGAACACGGTCAAGCTGGCCATCGGCTTCGCATCCTGGACCTCAAAACACGGTGAGGTCAACGCGCCAATCTTCTTGCGCTCCGCCACGGTCCGACGCCTCGGCCGCGACTATGAACTGCGGATCACCGGCGCGCTCTCGCCGAATGGCACCCTGTTGCGGTCGCTTTATGACGAGGGCGTGACCCTGCGCGCGAGCGAACTGATGACGCTTGCCGGTCCCGACGCGACGCTGTTCCCCGAGGATGCGTTTGACCGGCTTCGTGAAATCGGTCACGTCTTGCCCGGATTCGAAGTGAGCGCGCGGGCGGTCGTCGCGACGTTTGCTGAAGTCGCGGAATCACTGGTCAACGACGCGAACAACCTCAACCATCCGATCCTCGATGCGCTCGCGGGGCACCCGGGCGCGCGTGCGCAGCTCGGCGCATCCATGCACACCGAAACGAGTGTCAACCCCGATCGCCGCGACCCGTCCAGCGATCGGCTCTTGCTGGATGCAGACACCGAGCAAGAGCGTGTGGTCGACACGATTCTGGGTGGCTCCAACTTCGTGGTTGAAGCACTTCCCGGCACCGGCGTCACACAAACCGTCGTCAACGCGATCGGTCAGCTCGTTGACCGTGGCCGCAGCGTGCTCATGGTGACGCCACGATCGGCGTCGACTCGCGCGATCCGCTCACGCCTTAAGCAAGTGGGTCTTGACGGGCTCGCCGTCACCCCGCGAACACTGCGCCGTGACCTGATCGCAGGAATCAACCGCAATGAGCGGGCGGAGCGTCCCAGCACCGCTGAGCTCGATGACGCCCTGGTGCGACTGCGGCACGTCCTTGCCGACTACCGCAGCGCCCTGAGCAAACAAACCCCGGAATTCGGTGTCTCGCCGCTGGATGTGCTGGAAGAGCTGAGCCGACTCGAATTGCTCGATATTCCGCCATCGACCACTGCGCGACTCGACCGCGAGGTGCTCATCCGACTCGCCGACCGCCAGGAGCGCGATGCGGTTGCGAAGCGACTCCAAGAACTCGGCGAACTCGGCCAGTTCCGCTTCGGGCCCAGTGACTCACCCTGGTATGCGGTGCAGTTCACCTCGACCGAGGAAGTCGCACAGGTCCACGGCGCCGCGGTTCAGCTCGCCGACGGTCGCACGGGTGACGCCGTCGACCAGGGGCGCAAGATCGTCGCGCAAACCAATTTGCGCGAGCCCCGCACCTTCGCAGAACTCGGCGTCTACCTACGCCTGCTCGCGGACATCCGCGAGACCCTCGATCGATTCACCCCAGAAATATTCGACGCGGAACTGTCGGAACTCATTGAGGCGACAGGTTCGCGACGCGAAGGATCGAACATCCCGAACTCTCGACGCCGGGAGCTGCGCAACCTCGCACGCGAGTACGTGCGCCCCGGTGCGCCGGTCAGCGACCTGCACGAGTCGCTGAAATATGTGCAGCGCCAACGTATCCTCTGGCACCGCTATGTGCAGGACTCGGCGCAACCCAATGTCCCGACCGGAATCGAGCAGGCGCGCACGCAGTGGCGCGAGGTCTCCGCGCTCATGCGCACCGTGGACGATGCGCTCAGCGATGTCGATGAAGCAACGCTCGCCGATACTCCGCTCGAAGAACTTGACGAGCGTCTCGAATCCTTCGCGGCACAATCCGAGGTGCTGGATAACGCCGTGGAAAGGCTCAACCTCAGCGAGGCGCTGTATACAGAGGGGCTCGGTGGCCTGCTTGATGACCTCGCGGACCGTCACCTCGAAGCCGAGGTCGTCGGCGATGAACTCGAACTTGCGTGGTGGCAGTCGGTCCTCGAAGAGCAGCTGTCTTCCGAAAAGGCACTCCTCAACGCGAACACGCGCGTACTGACCCGTCTCGAGGGTGACTTCCGGGTGGTGGATGATGCCCACACGGAATCGAGTTCCAAGCAGCTCGCCTGGCAAATCGCGCAGGCGTGGAAGGTTGCGTTGGTCGACGAGGCCGATGAAGCCAAAGCCCTCCGCGAATTGCTCCGCGGCTCCGGCGTCTCATCGAACCGTCTCATCAACCGCTCCGCGAACCTTGCCGGCACGGTCGCCCAGGTATGGCTTGCGTCACCCTACGATGTGCCGCGAATCGATGAGCGCATCCGCTTCGACACCGTAATCCTCGTCGACGCGGCCGCCTGTTCGACCGCTGAGGTGGTTGGCGCGATCCGACGTGCGAATCAGGTCGTGGCCTTTGGTGACCCGGTAACGCAGTTCCCCTCCCCGTTCACGGTCGGCGTCCGTCCGCTTCTCGAGCAGAAAAATGAGCTCCACGGGATGGATGCGCCGGAGCTCGCGCGCCGAGAGCAAGACTCCGCGTTTGCCCGGCTCGCTGAATTCCTGCCGACAGTGTCGCTCACCCGCTCCTACCGAGCCGGGGGAGAAGACCTCGCCGAACTCGTCAACGAACGCTTCTACGGCGGCCGACTCCAGTCGATGCCGTGGGCCGGCGCATTCCTGGGCCATTCATCCCTTACCTATTCCTATGTCGAAGGCGGCTCGGGACTGCCCGACCCGGACTCGGGCTCGGTGGAAGCCACCGACGCCGAGGTCACGCGAGTCGTGGAACTCGTGATCGATCATGCGCTACGCCGCCCCCGCGAATCGCTCATGGTCGTGAGTGCCTCGACCGCGCACGTGCAGCGAGTCGAGCAAGCCGTGTGGTCGGCAGTGTCGAAGCGCTCGGATGTGTCGGAGTTCTTTACGCGACCGCGAAACGAACCGTTTGTGGTCACCACCATTGAGGGTGCCGCGGCGCAGTCACGCGACCGGGTGATTTTCTCCCTCGGCTACGGCATCACCCCGCACGGTCGAGTGCTCTCTGAGTTCGGGGTGCTTGGGACTCCGCTCGGGGAGAAGGCACTCGCCATTGCAATGACTCGCGCCCGCCGCTCACTGGTGATCGTGACCTGTGTGCGAGCCGATCAGCTCGATATCCAGCGCATGACAGCGGGCGCGATTGGCTTTGCGCAGATTCTTGCCGAGCTGGCCAGCCGAACCGAGCGTCCCGGTGGCGCGGCACCGCTGGATGAGCAGCGTGCGCCGATGCTCGTAGACCTCGCGCGTAGGCTCGGGAGCTTTGGGATGCGCGTCGCACTCGACTATCGCGGACGAATCCCGCTTGCCGCGGCCTACGGTAATCGCGCCATTGCCATCGACCTGGAAGGTCGCGTGCACGCCACCGGGCAGACCACGCTGCGTGAGTCACTTCGCCTGCGCCCCGACCTGCTCAAGCGGCTCGGTTGGTACTACCTCCGCGTTCACGCGTTTGAACTCTTCGCGAACCCGGAATCGGTAGCGAGGCGAATCGCGGTGGCGCTCGAAGTGCCGATGCCCGAGGAGCAGGCACCGGTCGCTGGAGAGATCACCGACGGAACTGATACGGTTCAACCGCGTGCGGAACTCGAAGTGGGGACCAGTTCGGTTCCCCGCCGACCAGAATCTTTTGATGACGTGGTTGCCGATTCGGAGACCACGCAGGAGTAGAAACTAGCTATGGCACGTCAACCTCGTCGTGTGCGCACCGAACCGAAACCCGGCGTCGACCCGACTCCGCAGCGTTTCCCTGCGACCAATACGCAACCCGAAACCATCCGGGCCACACTCGCAAGCGAAGACCAGCTTGATGTCTGGGGCGGCGCCGTCGTCGACGTGGATGCGGAAGAGAGCCTAATCGTTCGCGAAGACGTCGCCAGCGACTCCAACGATGAGCGGCTCTTGGACAACGTGCCCCCGCACAATGTCTAAGCGCGAACAGGTCACGGGGAACGAAGAAGACGATCGTGAGGCTGAACCCCAACCGAGCACCGCGGGCCAGCGCAATGAACGCGAGGACACCCGCCGAGAACTCGAATCGCTAGAAACCGGCAAGATTCCGCTGCCGAACCCGCGCGACATCAAACCCGAGCGCATCCCCACCGAAATCTGGCTACTGCTCGGAGCGACGTTCTTCGTCGCGGTGGGCTTTGGCCTCGTGGTGCCCGTGCTACCGCAGTATGCGGAGTCCTTCGGTGTGGGCGCAACCCTGGTCAGCGTTGTCGTCAGCGCCTTCGCGTTCATGCGACTCGTTACCGCTCCCATCGCCGGACCACTGCTCGACCGCGTGGGTGAGCGGTTCATGTACGTATCGGGGCTGCTGATTGTGGCGGCTTCGAGTTTCGCGACTGCCTTCGCTGCCGACTATGTGCAATTGCTCATCTTCCGCGGGCTCGGCGGCATCGGGTCGGCGATGTTCACGATTGCCTCCTCGTCAATGGTTGTGAAGTTCGCGCCACCGTCGCTACGCGGTCGCGTGTCTTCGCTGTGGGGCGGGATGTTCCTGGTCGGCAGCATTTCTGGTCCGGTATTCGGCGGATTGCTCGGGCAAGCAGGGATGCAGGTGCCGTTTATCTCCTACGGCATCGCCTTGTTGATTGCCGCCGGAATAGTCGGGGTCATGCTCGGTCGCAACGCCGGCAAGAGCGATGCCTCGCAGCGCTTGAAGAAACGGTTGCCGCCGTTCTATTTGCAGGATGCACTGAAGATTCCCGCGTATCGCGCGTCGTTATCCTTCGGGTTCGCGAACGGCTGGGCGAATATGGGGATGCGCTCCGCAGTCGTGCCGCTCTTCGTGAGCCAGATCATCAATAATGAGCCGTGGGCCGCCGGTGTTGTCGTCGCCGCGAATGCGGTCGGAAACGTCGCGGCCCTGCAGTGGTCGGGCCGCGCGAGCGACCGCATCGGTCGCAAACCGCTTATCATCGCGGGACTGGTCGTGTCATCGCTCGGGATGCTCGGGCTCGCGTGGGGTGCAGACCTCTGGTACGTCTTGCTGATCAGTGTCATCGCGGGTGCCGGTTCGGGACTGTGTTCGCCAACGCAACAAGCGGCAGTTGCGGACATCATCGGTCGAGAACGTTCGGGCGGCCGGACCCTCAGCACCTATCAAATGTCGCAAGATATGGGCTCGATCTTCGGACCGGTTGTCGCCGGGATCATTATCGACTTTGTCGGCTTCAGCTGGTCATTTGTATTGGCAGCCGTGATATTGCTCATCCCGGTGATGTTCTGGATCGCTGCGCGCGATACGCTTCCGCCCGAGACCGAAGAGTCGGCGAAAGCCTAAGCACCGCGGCCAGTCACGAGCATCCACCGCGGTTCAACTCAATTGCGGCTTGACTCAACGCAAAAATCCCCGCCCAACTCCATCCGGAGCGGGGCGGGGATTAATTCGACTCGAGCGGACTATTTGCCCTGGCCCTCGCGAGCTGCGAGCAGGTCGCGGATCTCGGTGAGAAGGTCGGTCTCGGTGATCGCCGCTTCTTCCTCGTCGGGCTTGTGACCGTGCTTGCGTACGTACATGGTCTCGTTGAGCTTGTTCATTGGCATCACGATGCAGAAGTACACGACCAGCGCAATGAGCAGGAAGTTGATGACGGCCGCGATCACGAGGCCAATGCCGAGCGATACGTTACCGATCTGCCAGGTTGCACCAGCAATTTCATCGGCGTTGAAGATCGCCGCGATAATGGGGTTGAAGATCCCATCAACAAGGGCGTTAACAATTGCGGTGAAAGCCGCACCAATAATGACGGCTACTGCGAGTTCAATAACGTTACCGCGTGCGATAAATTCTTTGAAGCCCTTCACGGCTCCTCCTTATCTCGTTCATGCAAGTGCGAATTCAAATTGCGGTGTAAAGCATAGTCGGCTACTGACGCGATTTCGTCACTCCTGCGACCATTTACCGAAGGAAAGAATGCGGGCAGGGGTGATTACCCCGGGCACCGGTTGATCGTGATCTTCTACTGGAACAGAGTCAACAATTTCATTCTCGTGCACAATTGCGATCACGAGTGTGTCGAGCCCTGCTAATGCGCGGTCGTAGAATCCGCCGCCCCAACCAAGTCGATACCCGTTCCGGTCGACGAGCGCGGCTGGCACGAAAATCAAGTCAATATCTGCCAACGGTGAGCCCGGTAGCGCCACACCGATCGGTTCGGGTACCTGCAGTGAAGGATGCATCCGAGCAGCTCCCGTATCCACCACCCAGTCGAGTTGGCCGTGCGGTCGAGCCGCGGGGAGCAGCACCTCAATACCTGCGGATTTTGCCTGCTCAAGAAATGTGTGGGTAGGAACTTCGACGGGAGAGGAAAGGAAACACGCCACCCGTCGAGCACCGACCTCCTCGACGAGATCAGTCATGAAGGCCGCCACGGGTTCGGCCATCCGCGTGATTTCTGCGGGCGTGCGCTGCGACCGTGATTCCCGAACAAGCGCACGCAAACGGCGTTTCTCGGCCGCGATGGTTTCATCCATGGCTTTAGCGTAAGGTGCTGGCACTTACGTGCGGGTAGGATCCCCAACATGACTTCACAAGTGACAAAGGCGGTAATTCCTGCCGCGGGTCTGGGAACGCGATTCCTTCCGGCCACGAAGGCCATTCCGAAGGAAATGCTTCCCGTCGTGGATCGTCCGGCAATTCAGTATGTCGTTGAGGAAGCCGTGCAAGCGAATCTCACCGACTTGCTGATGGTGACCGGTCGCAATAAGACGCCGCTGGAGAATCACTTCGATCGTGTTCCGGCACTCGAAGACGCCCTCGAAAAGCGCGGCGACGAATCACGGCTCACCGCTGTTCGCCGCACTTCTGAGTTGGCAGATGTGCACTACCTTCGGCAGGGCGACCCGCTCGGGCTCGGTCACGCCGTGCTGCGTGCCCATCAGCACGTTGGCAAGAATTCCTTCGCAGTCCTCCTCGGTGATGACATCATCGATGATGGCGGTGAGCTCCTGCGGGAGATGCTGACATTGCACGAGAAAACCGGTGCGAGCGTCGTTGCGGTCCAGGAAGTTCCGACCGAACAGGTCTCTTCTTACGGTGTTGTTGCACCGCACCTCGTGGACGGCGCACCGGAGTCGATCGAGTCGAATGACGCGTGGCCAGCAGTGTGGGTGGACGGCCTCGTTGAGAAGCCCGCACCCGAGCAGGCTCCCTCGAACCTTGCCATCATCGGTCGCTACGTGCTCCGTCACGAGGTCTTCGAAGTCCTGCAACGCACCTCGCCCGGTCGGGGCGGCGAGATTCAGCTGACGGATGCGATGCAGGAGTTGGCAGCGCGGCGTGAGGAACTTGGGGGAGTGGTGGCGGTGGTATTCCGCGGGCGCCGCTACGACACCGGAAACAAATTCGACTACCTCAAAGCGAATATTGAATTGGCTGCAGCCCACCCCGAGATTGGTGAGCAGGTGCGAGAGTGGATTCAGAGTTACGCATCGACTTTGACGAACCGTCCAACGCAAAACCGATGATGTCCACCGGGGCTGCTTTCGTCCCCACGATCGACGATGGCGTGCTTCGGATGCGGAGTATTCGAACGCGTGATGCGAGGGAACTCGAACGGGTATTGCTCGACAATCGGCCCTGGCTGCAACCGTGGGAAGCAACGCTCCCCGGGAATCAGGGCCGCTGGAATGTGCGCGGTTCGATCCGCTCGCTGCTTGACCAAGCGGCGGCACGGACGGCGCTCCCCTTTATTCTCGAGTACGAAGGCGCTCTCGCAGGCCAGCTCACGGTCTCGAGCATCCAATACGGTGCGGTGTCATCCGCGACACTCGGGTATTGGGTTGCGCAGTCCGTCGCGGGGCGGGGGATTACGCCAACTGCGGTCGCGGTGGCGACCGATTACTGCTTTCGCACCATTGGCCTGCACCGGATGGAGATCTGTATCCGTCCCGAAAACCTCGCCTCGCTCCGAGTCGTTGAAAAGCTCGGATTCCGCTACGAAGGCAAACGTGACCGGTACATCCACATCGACGGCGACTGGCGCGATCACTACTGCTTCGCGCTCGTGCAAGAGGACGTTCCCGAAGGGGTGCTCAACCGGTGGCGAAACGGCAACGTCGATGAATCGGTGGCGGCGAGGGACTGATGTCGACGGATCGCGAACAGATCGAGCAGTGGTGGCAAACACTGGGTGATGCGCAATTTCTTGCACCGCCCCAACCACTCCCGCCACGATCGAGCGACGGTGATGCGCACGATGCGGCGCTCGCGGTCATCCGCAACAACGGGCTGGACCCAAACATCGCCTACGCGGTGTGGCCTGAACGAGGCTGTTTTGATGCCGCGGGCGCGTTGACGCAGCCGGCCCGTTTCGTGACCGATGGGGATGAACAGGTCATCCAACGCAAGCTCCAGACCGTTATCAAGGGTTATCGCATTCAACGAAGTGGCTCGAGTCTTGTCTTCACGCTCGTGCACGACCGAAATGCCGAGGACGTGGATCCAGCGTCACCGGATGCTGCGACGTACCTCGCTGAACTGCAGGCCAACGAGCCCAGGGGTGCGATCGACACGTCGCAGCAGCAGTGGTGTCGCCGAGCTCTCGCCACCGGCTCAGTCTCCGACACGGTCAAAGTCGGCGCGTTCCAACTCCTCAAGTTGGCGAAGACACTCACTGATGAGGACCTCTCGCTCGCGACCCGTGAAGAGAGCCTCGGGCGAGCCGAAGCCTGGCAAGGCAACGGCATCGTGCTGCGTGTGCTCGCGCGAGAGCTCCTTGACCGCAAGCACCCCGACACGGACGTGTTTTTCAACCGGGTCGCGACGGTGCTTGGCGGACTCGAGCTTGAAAACTGGGATCACCCACGCGCCATTGCGGTGCTTCGTGAGAGAGCGCTTCAAGGTGAGGACCTGCGCACATTCTTCCGCGCGGAGGCCGCCTCTCGCGGGCTCACACCCCGCGAAGTCGGCTACGAGTTTGCCGCCGAAATTATCGAACCGTCGACGCAAGCCAAGGTGTCCGACCTGCTCTCACCGATGGCGAGACACCCGCTGCCGGAGACGCACCGATTCCGCACGGTGATTGCGATGATGCGCGATGAGCGGCTGCCAATATGGCTCCGCGTCGAGATGACCGATCACAGTGAACTGCTGCTGCCGCACGAGCTTCGTGAAGAAGAACGTGATCTGCAGGCCGGATACGACAGTCGCCACGGACTCACGCTCACCGAAGCGCGTGAACTGAGGGCGGCGTGGCAGGATGCGACGGTAGCGGTTCGGACAGCAGCCACCGACCTTCCATGGCGCGGCCCGCGCTTCGATAAGTTCGTCTCGCTCCACGATCAACTCGAGCTCATGGCGACACCTTCGGCACGGCAGCTTGAGTGGTGGCGAGCACAGCTGTTTGATCGCGGGGTGACGGAGCCCACACTGGGTTTCGCGCTCAATCTCGTCTTTGATGCGGGGCGACTCACCCGACAAGACCTCGACGAGTTGCTCACCGATTGGCAGCAACGGCTTCTGGTCAAGCCTGACAAGGCTAGGCGGTTCAACCCAGGCCTAGTAACGCTCGGCATCGCGCTTGCGAGTGATGAGCATCCGGCGGCGCGCGAGTTCTGGCGGGTCATCGACAGCCTTACCCAAGACTGGGCGCAAGACACGAAACAAATCTTGCGCGGCTGGTACGGAGAGGAAGCTGACCTCGAGGAACTCTGGGGGAAATTGCGGAAAGGCTCGATCGAAGTATCAACCGGATGGGCCGCCTTGATGGCACGGACGCGCGGAATCAGCATCCTGGATGCGTGCATGATCGGAATCGATCGGGCACTGTCTGAAAGGACGCAACCGTACGTTCGAGGAACCTTCGCAACCGTCGTGATGGCGATGGGAAATGATCCGGTGATCGCACCATTGAATCAAGCGACCTCGAGGATTCCCGGGGAGTATTTCGGTCAGCAATCGATGCGATGGGCAAACCGTGCCTTGTCGATGGCGGAGTCGGAGCACCTGCCAGAGATTCTTCGATCATGGGCAGTACGAGATCTGGAGCGACACTCACTCCTTCGCAACCCGAAACAGGTCCTGCCGCCGATGGGTGCAGCTTCGGCTGCAGACGCGGCGAATCGCATCAACGCGCTGAAGCAGCGGATTGACACCTCGATTCGTTAGCTCGTGACTCGATCGCCGACGCCAGCGCAGGCCGAGCCGCGCATTGCCTGCAGCGCTCGTGGCTACCGCTCGACCGGCATTGCATACCAGGCCATATCGTGAATCGCGATCGCCCCGGTGCCCTTGCCGTTCCAATCGGGATCGAACCCCGCATCCCGCAAGAAATCCATGAGCTTGCGTCCGACCGCTTCGTCTTCCGCCGTCTTGCCGGCGGCATCAGTCGAGTCGTAGGCGATCTTGCCGTATCGCAGGTGTAGCGTCGCCGGCCCATCGACGAGCGATTCCGTGTCCTGCGCGTGGAAGAACACGTAGCCCGCGGGGACCGGGTTCATCCCGCGAGCGATGTTACGCATATAGGAGTGACCATCGCCGGTGCTGATCCCAAAGTGCTCGCGCGCGAGAAACCCGTACTCCTCAATACGAAAGAACGCTTGTCGCAATTGACCGGACATATCGGCATCCGCGTATCGCGTTGCCCAGCGTTTCCGGAGGTCGTAGGCGCCGCGGATGATGTGCAGTGCCTGCTCGGTGGATAGACCCTCCTCCTCACCAATTTGGACGAGGCCGGATTCGATCATCGCGTAGGACTGGCGATTGTTCGAGTCCCGGGAATTGATCATGAAGTTGACGTGCGACTGCTCTCGTAGCCAGTCGGTGGTGTGGGCGAGCTCTTCCGGATCGAGCCCGTCGGGCTCTGGCGCAGATTCGGCTGCGGGATGAGTCGCGGGTGCAGGCTCTGGCACAGCGTCCTGCGTAGTTTCACTTGCTACGCCGGGATTGGGGTCGGCAGGTTCGTCGCGCTTCCGGCCGCCAAAGAGTCGATCGAAGAATCCCATGCGACCAATTTAGCGAGCGCAGTCCGAGCGAAACTGGATGTCAGCGATGGCTGCCAACGCCAACGCCCACGTCAACACCAACGCTAACGCCAACGCCGTACCTGTTCGACAGAGCGAAGGAAATCGATCAAACCTCAGAATCTACGCGCTCAGCGGTCGAAATCTGTTTCGAAGATCCGCAGATCAAACTGAGTTTTCGCTCAGAACGACGGACACTCCATTCACAATCGTCACAATATTCACAACCGCTCCTACGGTTATCTCCATGCAGGAATTCGGAGGGGCCAGCAGCATCGCACTTGCGCTGGTCGTGTTGCTTGGGGTGGGGATGCTCGCCCCATCTTGGGTGCGCGAGCATAACGCGCGCTCTTCGCAACGCAACGCCATCCGCCTGCAGCAAACGCTTCGCGCCATGGCTTCAACCAGCGAGGTCCCGGAGGTCGTAACCCTCGAAGCGAAAGCTCGCACGGTGCACGCCAAGCGCAAGGAATTGCGCAAGGTGCAGCAGATTGAGGCCGAAGCAGCACGCGCAAAAGCGCGCGCCGAGGCGGAACGCCGGGAGACGGAAGCCAGGTTGGGGATCGCGCAGGCTGAGCAGGAGCTTCGCGAATCACAATTGCGCGCCGAGTCGTGGCGACTTGCGGCCGAGGCGCGCGAAGCCAGACTTGAAGAGGAAAGAAAAGCAGCGGAGGAAGAGATGGCAGACGCGAACGCACGACGGGAAGCTGCGGCACGGGCTCGAGCTGCCGCCGCAGCGGCAGCAGCGCGTGAAGCAGCAGCACGACCCGGGAGCGCATCCGCTGCTGATCGCTGGGCCAATGGCGCATCCGGTGCTGAACGTGCCGTCGAACGTCGCCTCACCGGCGAACAGCCCACGCTCTCCGAGCACAAAAAGGTAACTGCAGCGGCCCGTCGCCGGCGCGGCAGACTGACCGCAACATCCTTTTCCGGGGCGGGACTCATTGCCGCCGTAATTGGGATTGTTGGTCTCACCGCCGGGTGGGGCCTCGCTTTGCTCATTATTGGTGTGGCGGTGCTGACGGTATCGAGTTGGATGCTCGTGCGGATCAACAGCGTGTGGAAAGCTCAGCTCGCGGCTCGAGCGGAGGTGCCGGTAGCTCGGGCAGCGACCGAGCCCGTGGTGCAGGTGGCACCAGAGCCTCAGGATCTGGTCATCTATGACGTGGAGCCGGAGCATGTTGCCGCCGCAGCTGCGCCAGACGACGCATGGACCCCGGTGCCGGTGCCCCGGCCGCTTTATCTTGACCGTGCCCACGCACAGACCCCGCCAGGCGGACCAGACAGTGATGGCCCCAAGGTCACCGATGCCGAGATAATGGAACTCCTTCGCGAAGAAGCTCGGAAGTCAGCGCAGAATATTCGGGATGCACAGGCCGACGTGCCCACGCTGCCCAACCGTGCTGTTGCGGAACCGAACACTCCGGTGCTAAACACCGATACCACGATCGCTGAACTTGACACACCCGAGGCTGAACGCATCCAGCCCATCACGGTGAACTCGGCGAGCGCGTGGTCCGAGATCGGCGACCTCGACGCACTCGTGGGCGAATATGGCGAAGGTGAGCTCGCGAATCTCGATAGCGTGTTGCGCCGTCGCCGCGCAAGCTAGTTCTATGCCGGAGCGCTCCCTTTGACATAGGATGGGGCGCTGTACGTAAAGACGTGCTGATGATTTCCGGGAGACACAGTGGCAAAAGACGAAATGGATAATCCATTCGGCGCGACCGACGACGCTTCGTTGTCGGTACCCACCGGTGTCTTTGACTCCAATGGCCCTGTGAAGTCTCGCACGGGTGCAACGAACGCGCGCGTCGCTAGCGGCGGCGCGTTTGCATCCTGGAAGGCCGCGTCGCGACAAAAGAAAGTCAATGTCATCGCGGCAATTGCTGCTGCGCTCGTGGTATTGCTGGTGCTGCCCACAGTCATCTCGGTGATCGGTATTGGTCGTCGGGATGCATTGCTCGCGCAGGCTGCTGAAGATCAGCAGATCAATATTGTCGTGGTCTCCGAGGAAGTCCTCGAAGCTGAAGACTCGGCATCGGTGGTACTCGGTGCCTACGCGATGTCCTCGGCGTTCACCCCCGAAGACGAGCGAGTTGAATTGCGTTCTCGTCTTGATGAGGTGAGCGAGGCTGTTGCGGAGAACGATGCTTCCGCAACGCAGAATGCAGCAGACCGCTCCCGTGAATACTTCGTCGACACCTATGCTCCGGCCCTGATCGGGAACGTCGATAGTTTGAAAGAAGAGTGGGGCAGCGCGAACTACACCACCGTCACCGAGGTGGATGAAGCGGTTGAGACCATTTCTTCAAACCTCGAGCTCGATCGAATCGACGAGCTCGGTGCAGCAGTAATTGAACTGTCGAACGCGCTCGGTTTGCTTCGTGAAGAGCACTACTCCAACCGCTCGACGTACGTGCCGCCGCCGCGCGATTCGAAGCCGGACAACAGCGATGATGACGTTGTTGAGGATGCGCCTGAAGAAGAGCCTGAGGCCCCGGCCGAGACCGAAGCTCCGCCCGAAGAGGGCGACCCCGAGGGCCCCGGTGCGTCCGAGGGTGATGAGAACGCGGACGCCTCCGGTGCGGAGTCGGACGCCGGTGTCGAGGCAAATGGTGATGCTGACTCCGGCGGTGGCGGTGAAGACGGTGCCGAGGGACCCGGTAACCGGGACGGCGGCGCCGATACCAGTGGTGAGCCACCAGCACCCGAGCCAGAACCCACTTCAGGATTCGGCGGACGCTAGACCGAAAGTTGCATCCCAACGTCATTCTTCGTTGAATTGGTGCGGATGTTGTCGGAAGTTGCTAGATTTACCCGCGAGTGCAGTTGCCACTTGATAAGGGGAAGACATGCGCAGATTCTGGCGAGGGGCGATTGCCACCGCATTAGGCGCTCTGCTCATTGCCTCGGGCGGCACGATCGCTGCCGCCGCTGAGGCTGGACCGCCAGATCTCCCCTTTGATCCGCACGAATACGGTGATCGACAGTGGGTTGGGATGCCCAGCCACACACAGTGCGCGGCCGACGGCACCGGATCGAACGAACTCGTCATCAGTTTTGCGGAGACCTGGACTGGTCCCACTGAAATCGAGATTAAGGCCACGTCTTCGATCTCCGACTCGGCTGCCGATTCGGAAGTGATCTGGGAAGAGACGGCCAAGATCGAGCCGGGAGAATGGGACTCCTTTACCGTGCCTATTGAAGACGGTGGCGTGCGCATTTGGATCGACGAGGCGGGCCTGAACTATAACGGCAACATTGGCAGCGAATGTCAGAGCGCTCCGGTGCAGCCCGACCGCGATGGCAACACAATCGAAATCCCGGACAACGACGACCTACAGTACTACGTCGCGCCGCGGAGTGTGAACGGGGAAGCGGTCCAGGGAAAGTGGGGCACGACCACCTTCTCAGGGTTCTATGCGGGTGAGCAGCTGCTGGAAGAATTTGCCACACCGGTCACCGGTGAAA
The DNA here is from genome assembly GCF_052090685.1 of Gulosibacter sp. Taxonomy (NCBI): domain Bacteria; kingdom Bacillati; phylum Actinomycetota; class Actinomycetes; order Micrococcales; family Microbacteriaceae; genus Gulosibacter; species Gulosibacter sp. Next base: position 78,586 of record NZ_JBQDBE010000012.1, read on the forward strand.
TTGCCATCCCTGAGGAGGGACTGCGCGTATTCGCAACCGGCAAGTACGGCGTGAAGATGCAGTTCTCCTGGACCGACGCCACGGTGTCCGATTGGGAGTTCGACTACGAAACGAGTCCCGAGACGCCGCAGACTCCGGGTACACCCACCCAGGATGGCAACACTGTGACCATCCCCGAGTCGCAGAGCTTCACGTATGAGGATGCGAGTGGCGCAGTGTTGTCTGCGGGCAAGGTTTCGATGACAGGAGATCTCGTTGTCATTGCGGTGCCGAACGAGGACATTGAAATCGCCAAGGGTGCGGTGACGCAGTGGTCCTTTACCTTCAACGCGAAGCCGACGGCAACTCCGCCGCCAACGACACCGCCGACCGGTGCCGGACCGTCTTCAACCGACCTGACCGCCGCAACACGTGGGTATACCCAGGCGCCAACGGAGGCTGCCGCGGGAGATCCAATCACGGTGACCGTGGGCGATATGTTCGCGGGTGAAGAGGTCAACATCATCGTTTTTTCGACGCCACGTGACCTCGGCACATTTATGGTGAGTGAAAAGGGCACGGTCCTGGTAACCATGCCGGATGACCTCGAGCCCGGTTCGCATCGGATTGCCATTTATGAGCTCAGCGGTGAGGTCATTGGCTGGGATCCGATTGTCGTCACACCGCGGGCTGGTCCACCGAGCGAAACACACACGGCCTCCGAATCGCTGGTCGATAGTGGTGTCGCGGTGCCGATCGGTACCGTTGCGATGGCGGCGCTATTGCTTGCCGCGGGCATCGGGGCTTTCTTGGTCGAGCACCGACGAGACCGAGAAACTGAAGCCTAGGGCCTGCGAAGTCAGGGACACCGGGTTTGGCAATACCCGACCGCTCCCACCTGCGCTGGATGCTACGTCCGCCGGGAGTGCGCAATTGCGCTTGATCAGTAGGGCAAACCGTGTCGAATTGTTAGGCTCACAATTCGAACTATCGTTGTGGTGAGGAAGCAGAACAGTCGTGGATAACCCGGAATGGCACCAGCGTCGCCAGCCTCCTCATGATGGCCAACACTCAGGCGACTACGACGGTCAGCAGGGCGACTACGGCTCGTACGGCGGCGAACACGGCCAGGATTATTCCGGCCAGCACGTCTACGGAGGACAACCCTACGACGGCCAGGGCTACGACGACCAGGGCTACGACGGTCAGCAACACGTTTTCTTTGACCCGAACCAAGGGCAACAATCATATGACGCGCAGGACCAAACGCCCTCGCAGCCGCCGTATGAACACGACGCGGCCGTGGCGAACCAGTCTCTAGGACAGGGAACTGCGCATCCATTTGAGGAACAGGATGAGGCGCCCGAAGAAGAACCTCCTAAGCGCCGCGGCGTCATCTGGCTGGTATCGATCTTGGCGGTGGTGTTGGTCGCCGTGGTGGTGGGCGGTTTCGTGTTTTTCAATAACACGAATGAGACCGTGGACAGCGTCTTCAACTTCGAGGCCAATGAGCGAGGCCCTAAGTCCACGACTGGCGGAAAGCTCAATGTTCCGCAGGTGAACGATCCCGCCGAATCAGTTCGGGAGTACCTCACGCATATCGAAGAGGGCGACTCGGCCGGTGCGAGCCAATACGTTGACCCGGGCACATCCCTCGCGGACAACGATGTGCTTGCTACGGAAGCTCTCGACAGCGCACAAACAAAGATCCGTGTGGTGTCTACCGAAACCATTGACGAGCAGGATGGCGATGCGAGCGTCCGGGCGACGATGTCGCTCGAGGGCGCTGAGTTCGAGCACATCTTCACACTGGCACTGGTCGATACCCAGCAGGATGGCGAAACGGTCAAAACCTGGCGCATCGATGATCCCTTGGTCACGCCGGTGGAAGTGGCTACCGATGGTGTTCAGGCGCTGCAAATCGGTGATTTTGAAGCGGGAGTCGGGAATTCCGCGGGCTCAACATCCGTGTACTTGTATCCCGGAATCTACTCGTTCTCGGTGAATGCGGGGGAGTACTTCTCGGCGACGGGCAATCAAAACGTTCGCGTGACGACCCCCTCGGATGCGCCTGATGCCCTAGTTTTCTCGGTTGAACCCAATGACAGCTTCGAACAAGCCGTACTTGAGCAAGTGCAGGACCGCATCTACACGTGCACTCAGGTGCCGGGCAACATGGATGAAGAGTGCCCGTCAATAACGAAGAACACCGCGCTCGAGGAACTCACGGTTGTCGAGCAGGCCAGTGGCTTCCAGAGCTTCACCGGTACTTCGTTCGTCTCGAGCTCAGCCACGATCGGAGTCGTTGATTCTGCCACCGACTCCAATCCGAGCCCGTCACAACGCACGAGCACGTTCAACGTGTACGGCGACATCACGATCGTGGATGGCACACCGCAGGTGACAAATCTCCGTTCGTACTAGCGAGCCACGTTAAGCGCTGGTCACTCTGGTGACCAGCGCTTTTTTCTTGTGGCGCAACTGGTGTACATAGATAATTCAGGAATCGGGTAATGAATTGCACGGATTACAAATGAAATGCTTTGGGTTGCCAATAACGGCGATACTTTTATGCGTATTGCACGCCAACATGTGAATTCGCACCATTAATTCTTTATTTTCGACGCAGTTGCAATGTCATTTTTGGTGAATTGGATTGCCGTGCGCGCAGTGTGGTTATGTTTCAGTTTCCTAACCGAATCGCTGCGCGCAGATCAAACGCACCGGGTTCCAATTTGAGTATTGTGGGGGACATCGCCCCGCGCTCTGGGGCTGTTTATAGCCAATGATCAGCCATTAATGGCTGAGCTTCGAGGGGGCCTGGTTCGAATGAGCCCAAAATTGTCGATTAATCAAAGATCGCAGGGATACAGGGCGTTCGCCGGTTTTATTCGTTCTTCGCCACAGATCTTCATTGACGTCCTTGCCTGGATAGTCGCGTTTATTGCGGTACAGTCCCTTATTCTTGACTTTGAAATTGCCAGAATCTCATGGGGTTCAATGGTTTGGATTTTCCTTTTCGTGGGACTCCTGCAATTTGGCTTCGGCTGGCTAGGATTTCTCTACCGTGGGAGATATTGGTATGGCTCGTTTGAAGAAGCGCGATCGCTGAGTCAAGCCGTCTTGATGGCCGGAGTATCGATTTCCATTATCGTGATTCTGTCTGGTCAGTGGCTTGAAATACCTCGGAGTTCTGGACTCGCCGCAATCCCGTTTGCACTGCTGCTCATGTTGGGCGTTCGATACTTGCGGCGCCTCATTACCCAGGCACGACAGCTCCCCAAGGGTGCTTGCGAACCCACGCTGATCTATGGCGCAGGGGAGCTTGGCTCACTGCTTGCCCGGCGGATGCTCTCTGACACTCGAGCCGAGTACTTCCCGGTGGGATTTGTCGATGACGACCCGAACAAACGCAATTTGCAGCTGCACTCCGTCCGGGTGCTCGGTTCTATTGATGACCTCTCGCCCATCGTCGAGCAATCCAAAGCCACGGTAATCGTGGTGGCCTTCGGCGAAGCAGAACCGGAACAATTCCGCAGTCTGCAGCAGGCCGCCGAGGAACTCGGGCTTCGTGTCAAGGTCATGCCGTCGCTCAATATGATGCTGCAACACGGCGCCCATCCCGGAGATCTACGCGATATCTCTATAGAAGACCTCCTCGGTCGCGCTCCCAATGACACCGGCGTTGAGAGTGTTGCCGGATACCTCAAGGGTCGTCGCGTGCTCGTGACCGGAGCGGGCGGCTCGATTGGTTCGGAGTTGTGTGCGCAAATAGTGAAATTCGCGCCCGCTGAATTGATCATGCTCGACCGCGATGAAACCGGGCTGCAGCAAACACAAATCGCGATCGCTGGTCACGGCCTGCTCGACACCAAAGACGTTGTACTCGCCGATATTCGTGACGCGGAAGCAATCAAGGAACTCTTCGCCAGGAGGGCTCCGGAGGTCGTGTTTCACGCGGCGGCATTGAAACACCTCCCAATGCTCGAGCAGTATCCCGATGAAGCGTGGAAATCGAATGTCATCGGTACCTTCAACGTGCTGGAAGCGGCGCGTCTCGCGGGGGTCAATACCTTCATAAATATTTCCACCGACAAAGCGGCGAATCCCTCGAGCGTCCTCGGGTATTCGAAACGTCTCGCCGAGAAACTCACAGCCTGGTACGGCGACCACACAAAACAGCGGTATCTGTCGGTGCGGTTCGGCAACGTCATTGGTAGCCGCGGCTCAATGCTTCCCACGTTTACCAAACTGATTGAGCAGGGCGGTCCGGTTACCGTGACGCATCCGGATGTCACCCGGTATTTTATGACGATCCCTGAAGCCTGCCAGCTCGTCATGCAGGCCGGTGGTATCGGCGGTGCCGGGGAAGTGCTCATTTTAGACATGGGCGAACCGGTCAACATTCTCGCGATCGCGAAACGAATGATAGCCATGTCCGGTAAGGACATCGAAATTGTCTTTACCGGCTTACGTGAGGGTGAAAAGCTCCACGAAGAACTGGTCGAAGAACAAGAATCGGTCAGCAACCCGTTTCATCCGAAAATCGCACACGCGAATGCCGGCCTCCTGGCACCGGCAGATCTCGAGCAGCGCGAGTGGGACATCTTAATGAAGCGGCGCTCGGGATCCATTCCGGTTGAAGAGCTCATCGGGCAGCACGCGAAAAGTGGAGTTGCGGGATGACACTCAACGCAGTGCCTCGGCATTCAACAGCGCAGCAGCGGAGCTTCGCGCCTGCAGGCCACAACACCGCGGGGAGCGCGCACTCGCCCGTGTACCTCTCCGCACCCGATACCGGGGTTCTTGAAGAGCAAGCCGTGATTCGAGCAATGCGCTCCGGTTGGGTTGCCCCGGCAGGACCGGAGTTAGACGCATTCGAGCAAGAGATGGCGGATCGCGTCGGCGTCTCGTATGCGGTCGCACTCAGTTCGGGCACGGCCGCGCTTCACCTGGGTCTTCTCTGCCTCGGAGTGGAACCGGGGGATGTCGTGCTCACCTCAACACTGACCTTTGCTGCCACTGCCAACGCAATTGTGTATTCGGGAGCGGAACCGTACTTCATTGACGTTCTCCCAGAAACGGGCAATCTCGACCCAGAATTGCTGGAGCAGGCACTCGCTGCCTTGAGCGATCAGGGCGAGCGAGTCGCGGCCATTGTGCCCGTGGACCTGCTTGGGAAAGCCGCCGATTATCACGAAATCGAGCGGATTGCCGAACGCTACCGCGTGCCGGTGCTTGCCGATGCTGCCGAGTCCTTGGGAGCAACGCATCGCGGGCGGCCTGCTGGCAGCTTTGGTCAGGCCGCGATCCTGTCCTTTAACGGCAACAAGATCATGACCACCTCCGGCGGCGGAATGCTGTTGACGAACGACGAAGACCTCGCACAATCGGTGCGCTACCTCTCGACGCAAGCCCGGCAGCCTTCCCTGCACTATGAGCATCACGACATTGGGTTCAACTACCGGCTCAGTAATGTCCTTGCGGCGCTCGGGCGCGCACAGCTGCTTCGGCTTGACGAGATTCTCGCGAAGCGTCGCGAGATTCGCGAACGGTACCGGGCGCTCGTGGCGACGATCCCAGGTATCTCCATTTTTGGTGGGGATGCGGATAGTGAGGACAACTGTTGGCTCACGTCGCTGGTTATCGACGAAACCAAAACCACCGGTGGGTGGAACGCATCCGAGCTGAGTGACGCATTGAATGCGCAATCGATCGAATGCCGACCGCTGTGGAAGCCCATGCACTTACAACCCGTGTTTGAAGGCCACCGTGGCGTCATCACTGGCGTCGCCGAGCAATTGTTTTGGCGTGGCCTCACCGTTCCGAGCGGCTCCTCGATGACCTCCGAGCAATTCGGTCGAGTTATCAGCACAATCACCGATTTCTTGGCGGTTCGATCATGACCAACCTCAATATCTTGATTGCTTCCGGCGGCCGACGCACCTACCTCGTGCGCTGGTTTCAAGAGGCGCTCGTCCGCAACGGGGTTTCCGGTCGCGTCGTTCTGGCCGATATGGACCCATTCGCTCCGGCACGAGCAATCGCGGATGAGTTTGTGCGGGCTCCAGCCGTGCGAGATGCGAATTATCGCACCTGGCTCGCGAGGACGCTGCGCGACCACAGCATCACTCTGGCGGTGAGCGTCAACGATTTTGAGCTGTCGTGTTGGGCACAATTACCGCGAGAGGATAGTGATTTCGACCCGCTCGTGCGGCTCGCAGCCAATGTCCACCGCGTCGTTGAAGACAAGCTCATGACTGCCGCGCTGCTCGAAGACAACGACGTGCTCAGTCCCGTCACGCTCCTCGCTAAGGATGCAATGAAATTGTCCGCGCGCGAGCTCGCGTGGCTATTCTCTACCGAAGATATCGTCGTGAAAGGCCGCTATGGGAGCGGCTCGCGCGGTCTCCAGTGCGCGACGGTAGAGGAACTCCGTTGGGCCGTCGCCAAGGCACGAAACGACGTAACCGATCGCGATGGCGCCACACCGGAAGACCCGGAAATTGCGGACGAACTCATCGTGGTGCAGCCGCGCATCCACGGCCAAGAATTTGGCGTTGATGTCATTAGCGACTTCGACGGCGGCCATGTCGCGACGTTGCCGCGAAAAAAGCTCGCCATGCGGTTTGGCGAAACCGACCGTGCCGAAACACAAGATACAACGCAGTTCGCCTTGCTCGGCGAGCAGGTGAGCCGTGCGCTCGATCACCGTGGGCTCATCGATCTCGATCTCATGCGTGATGAGCAAGGCAATCAGTGGGTTATTGATGTCAACCCGCGGTTTGGCGGCGGCTATCCGTTCTCGCACGCTGCTGGTGCGCACGTTCCCGCCGCGTACGTGGCGTGGGCGCTCGGACGCGGACACGAAGCGGAGTGGGTCGAAAGCGTGGCCGGAATCGTCGCATCCAAGTACATCGAAGTGATGCCGGTACCGACCGCCGTGACAGCCACTGCCGTCCCAAGAATTCCGGTCCTAACAAAACGAGCCCTCACGAGCGAGGAGAAGACCGCATGAATCCCCAACCTCGTGCCAGCAACATCCTGGAACACACGACGCCCAGTAGCGCCCTCGCAACGTAGGAATGCCATGACTGTTATCGAACGCACCACGCAGCCAGTGCCGGCGCTGCCAACGCACCCGACCTCACATTCGGGCCCCGTCCCATTTACGCACGTATCCGACCGGGAGGCAGCTGCCGGCGGGGCAGCAACCGCCAGCAAACGCATCCTGATCGTGAGTCAATATCTCTGGCCAGAAGCGCAGACCCTCCCCGACGATCTTGCCCGTGAACTGACCGCGCGGGGCCACCGGGTGCGGATCATTACCGGATTCCCGAACTACCCGGAAGGAAAGATCCACGCGGGCTATCGACAGCGCTGGCGGATGATGGAGCGACGCCAGGGATCTCGAGTATTGCGAGTGCCACTGGTCATCGACCACTCGCAGTCCAGGCTGCGCCGGACGTTGAATTACGCAACCTTTGCGGTCTCGGCGGCGTCCGCCCGAGGCTTCGCGCAGGGTGCCGATGTCGTATATGTCTACGCGCCGCAGATGACTCCCGCATTTGGGCCCTGGCTGTGGCGGATGCTTGGCGGCGCGCCGTACGTTCTTCACGTCCAGGATCTGTGGCCGGACTCCATTGTCGGTTCGTCAATGGTGGGTGGCGGTCGTGTTGGCAATGCGATTGCCGCAGCGCTCGCACCGTGGTTGCACCGGGTGTATAGCCAAGCGGCGGGGGTCGTCGCGATTGCGCCCACCATGGTGCGCATGCTGCGCGAGCGCGGGGTACCCGCGGAACGGACGCACCTGGTCTATAACTGGGCCGAAATAGAACCGGATGCGAACGCGAGCGACAGCGCCGGTCCGAGTGCGGTGGTGCCGCACAAGGATGCGCGAAGTCGGTTCATCTTCGGCGGAAATACCGGCGAAATGCAGGATCTTGAGACTCTCGTGCGAGCGGCACATGCCTGCCGCAAGGACGATCTCGAAGTGCTCATTGTCGGCGACGGAGTGGCACTTCCGCGGATCCGCCAGCTCGCGGCCGAACTCGGTGCAGCCAACGTGAAATTTACCGGTCAGGTGTCGAGCGAAGACATGCCGTACTTCTACCAATCGAGCGACTTCGGGCTCGTCACATTGAAAGATTTGCCGATTTTTCACGGCACCATCCCCTCCAAATTGCAGGCCGTTCTGGCTGCAGGACTGCCGGTGGTGAGCACGGTGCGCGGTGACGTGCGATCGATTGTGGCGGACAACCGCATCGGCTTCGTCGCGGAACCGGAAGATCCCGAATCGCTCGCGAACGCGCTGAGGCAGGCCGCATCCCTCACCGACAGCGAACGCGCAGCGCTGGCCGACCGGGCCCGCACGACCTATCGCGAGCAATTCACGATTGCTTCCGCGGTCGACAAAATGGAACGCATCCTCGTTACGGCCGCTGCTCAAAAGCCGTCCAGTATCGCAAGAAAATGGAGTAAGTCATGACCGATTCCTACGAGGGCAAAGTGGTGTTGATCACCGGCGGCACCGGATCATTTGGCCACACCGTTACCAAGAAACTGCTCGATCGCGATGTTGCCGAAATTCGCGTCTTTAGTCGCGATGAAGCGAAACAGGACCTCATGCGCTACGAACTCGGTGACAAGCGTGTGCGGTTTTACGTGGGCGACGTGCGCGACTACGACAGTGTGTTCCGAGCCACTCGCGACGTGAACTACGTGTTTCACGCAGCCGCCCTCAAACAGGTGCCATCCTGCGAATTCTTCCCGATGGAAGCGGTACGCACCAACGTGATCGGCAGCGACAACGTGGTGCGTGCGTCCGACATGAACGGTGTGCAATCGGTCGTGTGCCTCAGCACGGACAAAGCCGTCTACCCCGTAAACGCGATGGGTGAGACGAAAGCGTTGATGGAGAAAATTGCGCATTCCCACGGACTCAATAATCCGAATACCGACACGACCGTCTCGTGTGTGCGCTACGGCAATGTGATGTATTCGCGGGGTTCGGTGATCCCGCTGTTTATCAACCAAATGAAGCAGGGCAAAAACATTACCGTCACGAACCCCGACATGACCCGCTTCATGATGTCGCTCGAGAGCTCAGTCGACCTCGTCGAATTCGCGTTCCAGCACGCGCGTCAGGGCGACCTGTTCATTCGTAAGGCGGCATCCTGCACGATTCATGATCTGGCTCAGGCGCTGCTCAACCTGTTCCGCTCCACCTCAAGCATTGAGATCATCGGTACCCGGCATGCAGAAAAAGTGTCGGAAGCACTCGCGACCCGCGAAGAACTCGCGCGCGCTGAGGACCTTGGTGAGTATTTCCGCATCGTCGCCGATAATCGAGATCTTAACTACAGCATTTATTTCGATGAAGGTGATCGGTGCCAAACCATGTTCGAGGATTACGACTCGCACACCGTTGAACGCATGAGTGTCGCCGAGGTCGAGGCGCTGCTCTTGACGCTGCCCGAGATCCGCCACGAACTCGCGCTCGCAAGTCTCACCGACCCGATTACGGGTGAAGTCCCCGTGATCGATGCAGGATGGCACACGAATGCTCCGGTGACGACGACATGACCAAAATTGCGCTGTCGGGCGGGAACGGGTTCCTCGGCTGGCACGTGCGAGCCGCCCTGCGAGAGCGTGGCATCGACAGCGACCAAATTGCGGTCGGTCAGGGGTTCGAACTCGCCGAAGCGACCGCGACGCTCGACGGCGCCGAGCGGTTCGTGCACCTCGCGGGCGTGAACCGCGCCGAAGAGGATGAGGTCCGCGACGGAAATCGTCACTTTGCGGAGCAGCTCGCGCGGGCCATACAGCACGCCGCATCGCCGCCACAGACCGTCGTGTACGCGAATTCAATTCAAGCCGGCAATGGCACGGCCTATGGGGATGCGAAAGAAGCCGCGGCGCGCATCCTGGCACGTGCCTGCGCTGCGGCCGGTTGTGAGTTCATTGATGTCCATTTGCCGAATCTCTTTGGCGAACACGGAAGACCGTTTTATAACTCGGTCACCGCGACCTTCGCGTATTTGCTCGCCGGCCGAAGCGAACCGACTGTCGAGGTGGATCGCGAACTGACGCTGCTGCACGCGCAAAACGCCGCTGATTTGCTGCTCGGGACGGGCGAACTTGAGCGGCAATCCGAACTCGAGGAACACGAGACCGTGGTCGGGCTCTTGCATCGGCTCACCGATATCTCGACGACCTATCGCAGTGGCGAAATTCCAGACCTTGACTCGGCATTTTCGCGTGACCTCTTCAACACCTACCGTTCCTTCGTGCATCCGGAGAATACTCCGACCCCGATTACGCAGCATTCGGATGCGCGCGGCGCGTTTTTCGAGATTGTGAGGGCACACGGCGGGACCGGGCAAACTTCGCTATCGACCACGAATCCGGGAATTACCCGCGGGGAGCACTTTCACCGACGCAAGGTAGAACGCTTCACGGTGATCGAAGGCGAAGCGATCATTCGGCTGCGAAAACTCTTCTCCATCGACGTGCACGAATATCACGTCTCGGGCCGCACACCGGTGTCGATCGATATGCCGACGATGTGGACACACAACATCACCAATGTTGGCGATGAGACACTCTTCACAACCTTCTGGACGAACGATATTTTCGATCCAACCAGCCCGGATACGATCGCGGAAGCAGTGTGACATGGTCGAACGACTTCGAGTAATGACGGTGGTGGGGACCAGGCCCGAGATCATTCGGTTGTCCGCGACGATCAAGCTCCTTGATGAGCACACCGATCACATACTGGTACACACCGGGCAAAACTACGATTACGAACTCAACGAAGTGTTCTTTGAAGACCTCGGATTGCGTCGGCCCGACCACTTCCTCGGGGCGGATACGTCCTCGCTCGGAGCTTCGCTTGGATCGATCCTGCAGAAAACCGAGGTCGTGCTGCTGGAAGAGAAACCCGATGCGTTTCTTGTGCTCGGTGACACCAATAGCTGCATTTCGGCGGTGATCGCGAAGCGGATGCGCGTGCCCGTCTTTCACATGGAAGCTGGCAACCGCTCGTTTGATGACAACGTGCCCGAGGAGACGAACCGTCGCCTCGTCGACCACGTGGCCGACTATAACCTCGTGTATACCGAGCATGCGCGCCGCAATTTGCTGGCGGAGGGCATCCACTCGTCACGAATCTTGCTGACCGGGTCACCGATGCGCGAGGTGCTCGAACAGAACCTCACCGAGATCAATGCGAGCGACGTCCTTGATCGCCAGGGGCTCACGCCAAACGGGTACTTCCTCGTAAGTCTTCACCGTGAAGAGAACGTTGATCTGCAGGGTCGTTTGCGTGAGGCACTCGATTCTTTACACGCGATCCGCGAGGAGTACGGTTTGCCGATCCTGGTATCGACCCATCCTCGGACGCGCAAGCGCCTCGAAGTGCTCGAGTCACAAGCAAAAGACGGCATCACGTTTCATGCGCCCTTCGGCTTTCACGATTACATCAAGCTGCAGCTGGAAGCGAAGCTCGTGCTTTCGGACAGCGGGACGATCAGCGAAGAGTCCTCAATCCTGGGTTTTCCGGCGGTCACGATGCGTGACTTCATCGAGCGACCGGAGTCCTTGGACTCGGGCGTGATCGTGACGACCGGTCTCGCACCCGGACCGGTACTCGAAGGGGTGAGGTTTGCACTCGCCCAAGCGGGCGCCCCGAGGATAGCGCCGGCCGAATACGAGATCGACAACACCTCGACGCGAGCGGTGTCGTTCATACTTTCGACGGCACACAGCCACGTGCGCAGACTCGGGCTGCTGCGAGGGAGTTGGGGCGTGTAACTTCGCGCGTGCTCGGGTCGGTGTCCGGGCCAGTATGAGCGCTAGATTTCTGGGTGAGCTGACGGATCCGTTCGAGTGGCCGTGCCGGCCGCGTGTGCCGTGCCGGCAGCTCTCTTCTGCGCAATCAGCACGAGTAGTGCGATGATCAACCACGAAATTGTCGAGACACGATTCGCGGTGAGCGGCGCGAATCCGAGCCCGGCACCCACCGTGAGTACTGCGAATAGGAACGCGAAGATCCGTTCGCGCCCGGCGAGCCGCCACGAGAGCCAGAACAACCCCGCCAGCACCGCAAGCTGGCAAAGTAACCCGACTATGCCACCGACGACGAGGGCTTCGGCGATGAATCCGTCGTAGGGTGCCTGCCAGCCACTTGCGCCGACACCGCTGATGGGGTTGACCCGCAGCGCTTCGGCAACCACGGTATTGAACATTGAGTCTTCGGTGAAGCGACCCGCGCTGTAGAGATCAAGCAAACCACCGTCCTGGGTCTCGAACAGTCGCCCGAGGTACTCGGCACCGGTCCAATTTGCGAGTATCCCTGACATTAAAATGGTGAAGATCATCGTGACAAGCCCTACGAGCAACGTCAGTTTCCGGTGGCCACGCTGACTCCAGATCCAGTAAATTAACACGATCGGCAGCGCTCCGAGAACGAAAATCTTGGACACGCTCAGTAACCCACCCAGCGAAATTAACGTGATGAGGAGCAGCTGCCACAGCATCCGGTGCCGCCACGCGTAAACAGTCGCGAGGCCCGCAATGCCGTAGAGCGCTCCCGCTTCCGCTGGCTGGTTGAAGATACCCGTATACCGGCCCATTTGTTCGGAATTCGCCGCGACATAGAACTCGCCGGACCCACCCCAGAACGGTTGCAGTATCGGCGAAAGCTCAAGCCACGTCGACATGATCGCGAGGGCGCCGTTGAATGCCATGGCTACCGCGACGATCTTGAGCACGAGTAAAAACATTGATTCGGCGTCGTCGATCGGTATCGCAGCCCAAATGAGGAGCATGATCACAAGCGGCAACAGCACATTATCGAGACCGGCAAGCACGCTGCCGCTCGCGAACGCTGCGGAGACCCGTGTTGGGGCAGCGATTCCGACCAAGGAGATGAGCACGTAGGCGATCCACGGCAGCATGAACGCGAGACCCATGCTCGGTACCGAGCGCCGCAGAATCAACGGCGTGAGCAGCAGCACGAATCCGTAGACCGCGAGTTGTTCCGTGCGGATATTGGCCGAAAGATACGGTCCAAAGGTGGCGATGTTGATGATCGCAATGAGCGCCTTGGAGGTGGGGGAGGCGGTTCTCGCGGCCAGCGCAGGCCCGGTGGCCGGTTGGGTGTTTGGCTGAGAGCTGCGAAGCTGGGATGGGTTAGTCATCCTTGCCCCCAACCGTGACCTCCGAGCCGGAGGGTTTTACGGGGAAGAGCGAAACCACCGAAAAACGCGGACTGACTTTTCGCAACTGCAACAGCATGACGGCCGTAATGATCGCTTCGGTAATGACCACGGCGATCGCGACACCGATGCCACCGAGCCACAGCACGACGGGCAGGATGTACACGATGTGCGCGACTAATCCGGCGCCAACACCGATCGTGGAGCGGCGTGCATGGCCGGCCGCCTGTAAGAGCGTTTCGGCCCAGCTCGCAATCGCCACTAGCGGAAGTGCGAGCGCGAGGACTCGGACGATATCGCCCGCGAGTTCGTATCCTGGTCCGAGATACCAGTGCAGCACTGCTGGTCCGAAAATCACGCAGAATACGGTTGCCGCGCTCATCACGGTTAACGTGGACCAGAACAGGATGCGTGAAAGCCTGGCTGAGGCGGGTTGGTCGTGTTCGTTGAGCGATCGAACGAGGCGCGGAAATACTGCCTGTTGGATGGGGTCGGCCGGCATGCGTGCCGCGAGCGTGAGTTTGTCGGCACCGGTGTAATTCGCGACGGATGCGGGCCCGGCGATCGCGCCGAGAATCACGGTATTGAGTGCGGTGTAGATATTGAAAAAGACGTTATTGAGAAATGGTGCAAGCCCGTCCGCGAGCGTGAAGTGGAAACTTGCTCTGGTGACGAGTCGCTTTCGCGTATAGAAGCCCTTGACGCCGAACCGGATTACGGCGTAGATTCCAGCCGGAATGACCCAGAAGACCTGGGTGAAAAATGCGAGCAGCGTGTCTTCCGGAGTGCGCACGAGCAGCGCGAGAATCCCGACCATGAGCAGGCGAGACGCGACCTCGACCACGGCCCCCTCTTTGAGCATCCGCAGTCCCTGAAACGCCCAGCTCGGGAAGAATGCGCCGATGAGGATCGAGACAATCGAAGCGAGCACCATGATCTGCAGCCGCCAGGGGATCTGGACGAAGATGAGCGTTACCAGAAATCCAAGGAGTGCGATCGCGGCAAGTATCAGTTGGTAGGTGAGCACGTTTTGGATCGTGCGTTGAATAGTCGTGCGGTCGCCGTCTGCGAGCGCGACTTGGCGATTTGCACTGATGAGGAATCCGTACATGCTCGCGGTGGCGAGTAGCGAGTACACCGCGAGGCCGATGGCCACTTCGCCGTAGCCCGCGGGGCCGAGCGCGCGCGACATCACCGGGATCGCGATGAGGGGAACTCCGGTACCGATGACTCTGAGCGCAAACAGCGCGGTGGTATCTGAGGTCAGGCTCGGACCCGGCTTGGAGCCGGTTCCGGATCGCGGAGTGGAAGATGCCATGGCGGGAGTCGGAATGTAGCGTCGCGTTAGCGTGCGGCCGGGAGCGGTTCGCGGATGAGATCGAACACGTGCGGGCCCTTGTCTTCATTGCGCCAGCGTTCGTACGCTTGGCCGGCATCGCGAGACGCTTCGAGCCAACCCGCTTCGCCGCGGGTGTGAAAAGCACGCATTGCTGCCGCCCACTGGTCCACTTCGCGCGGTTCGATGACCGTGCCGCCGCCGCTTGCCAAGGTTTCTGTCCACGGCGTGTTTTTGCCACAGAACACGGGCGAGGATTGCGAGAGTGCTTCGGCAATGACGTGTCCGAAATTTTCCGTGACTGTGGGCAAGAGCGTCGCGTCGGCTGACTGCAATGCATGCAAGGCACGCTCGCGGTCCACCGCGCCGTGCATTGTTACCGTGACGTGTGGTGGTAGCGCGTCGAGCAGTGCGGCGCACCTTGCCTCGTAGGCTGCATCCTCATACCCGCCGTAGACGTCCAGGGACACCGGCTCGTCCAGCTGTTGGAGCGCTGCCAAGACAATGTGCAGACCCTTGTTTTCGACAAGGCGGCTCAAAAATACGAAGCGGCACGGGCCGGGTTGCCGCGGCGATCGCACGTGCGCGGTGATTGGGAGCGAGGTTTCATTTTCTTTTACAACAATGCGAACGTTGTTCCCGAATTCACGCCTGATCTCATTTGCCTCAATTTCGGTTGAAGCGTGCCAAATAACTCCGTGGTGCAGTCGAAAGAATTTATACATGCGAATAAATGCGCGCTTCTTACCGGATTTAATGGCCAGTGCACCGGAATGCAACTCGCCACGTGGTGCGAGCATGAAGGTGGCGTTATGCCACTGTCCCAGCTTTCGCAGGATTTGCGGAAGAACCGAGAATTCCGAATCAAAGAAACTGTTAATATAAACTAATTCCGGGTGATGGTGTTTAATTACCGCGCGTTGTGCCTTCAAGATCGGTAATAGCCTCGGTGTCGCGTACCAGACCGTGGTGCCGTAGGCTGCTTGCCACCGGTTGGGATGCTTGGTCAATGGTGAGTTGTCGCCGAGGTCGGCGTTGAGACATACGACTCGTGCGTCTGTCTCGTCAGTCGCCGCGTGAAGGAGCGCAACCAGCGTTTGAATAGGCCCACCGCCGCGATACGCGGGTGGGAAAAATGGGGTGAGTACGGCAACGCGTCGTGTTGTCGAGCGCGCATCTGCAATGCCAGGCATATTGTTTCCTTCAACGTCGAGATTGCGAGAATCTCCATACTTTTTACAATACCGAAATATTCGCTGATGGAAAGGTATTTGCTGCGAAAGCGGCGCTAAGATTTGTGGTACGAGCAGAGATCGAACAAAAGCGTTTATTTCAGCTGCTGTTCCACGATGAGGTGTTTGCATGGCATTACGGATATTGACTGTCTGCACGGGGAATATATGTCGCTCCCCAATTGCGCAACGGCTATTGCAGCAGCAGCTTCCTATCGCCGGGCTGACCGTGCTGAGTGTCGGTGTGCGCGCGATCGAGGGGCAGCCAATGACCGAATCCGGGCTCGAAGTCGCGCGGCGAGTGGGCGTCGAAGAGCCCGAATCGCACCGCGCTCGACAGCTTCGGGCGCAAGACGTGACTGCGGCAGACCTCATCCTGACACTTGACCGGACGCACCGCCGACGAGTCGCAAAACTCGTGCCGAACGCGAGCCGGCGGACCTTTACCGTGCGTGAATTTGGGGCGCTCGTGACGAGCATGTCCATCCTGAAAGTAAGGAGCTCGGTTGCTGATCAGCCGTATCCGGCAACGGCGGCACTCCAACTTGCGCTCTTGAAGCGCGGGATGCAGCCGCGACCGCAACATCAGGAGGACTATGACGTGATTGATCCTTACGGTCGCGCTTTCGAGGTGTACGAGCAAGCCGCGGGCGAACTCGTGCCCGCGATAGAAATGATCACCGGATACTTCACCGATGCAGTCGACTGGCGATAATCGACGTCCGCGGCTGCACCTCTGGCCCGCATTTGCGTTCGGCATCGTGGGGATCACAGTGCTCTGGATCGCGGCGGGGGTGTACTTCCTGCGCTTCCCACCGGTTGAGGAAGAGCCCGTGCAGGCGGACGCTATTGTCATCCTGGGCCCGGCTGATCCACTTCGTACAACAACGGCCACGCAATTGATCCGGCAGGGATACAGCGATGTCTTGGTCGTGTCCGTGTGGGAACCACCCGGCGAGCGACCCGCGCACCTTGGCATGTGCGACCATCCGGCGGAATATGAGGTGCACTGTTTTTCTCCGGATCCGAACGAGACTCGGGGCGAAGCACAAGCCTTTGGCCAACTCGCTGAAGAACACGGTTGGGAATCTGTCCTGATAGTGACCATGCGTACGCACATGATGCGTGCCGAGTTGTATTTCGCTCGGTGCTTCGACGGCGAGATCGCGATGGTCAATGACGACATTGATCGGCCGACTGAGTATGTGTTGAGTCAGTTCTTTTATGAGACCGGCGCGTTCGCCAAATTCGCGCTTATTTCATCGTGCTGACCAGCACAAATTGCTCTACCGTGCACGGTTTGACACCGCTCTAGGCCTGCTGCGCCGGGTAGCATTTTTTGATACTGAGTTTTTACTAATCCCTGGAAACACAACGATGCGTGGAAGGCGGCACCGTGGAACTGCGCGAAGTATTGAACATTCTGCGAAAACACTGGCTGCTAATCGTGTCGTTGAGTGTCGTAGGCGTACTGGCCGGCCTCGGTCTTGCGCTCGTGACGCCCCCAAAGTATGAGGCCACAACACAGCTCTACGTGTCGGTACGCACGAGCGAGGCGACCGCGACCAGTGACCTGGTCCAGGGTACGAGCTTCGCTAGGGATGCGGTGATCAGCTATGTTGACGTCGTCCCGAGCGCAATCGTCCTCGATCGAGTCGTCGAGGACCTCGACTTGGACATGACGAGTACGGAGCTCGCGGAGCAAGTGGTCACGAGTTCCCCCTCGGACTCGGTGCTCTTGAACATACTCGTGACTGACGAAGACCCGGACCAGGCTGCCGAAATCGCCAATGCGATCGGCACGGTATTCATCGATGTCGCGGTCAATGAACTCGAACAGACGGATGCGGGCAATGAAAGTCGCGTCTTGGTCAAAACCATTCAGCCCGCGATCGCAGATCCCGCACCGGTGAGCCCGAATTTGCGGCTGAATCTCGTGCTGGGGCTTGTGCTCGGACTCATGGTAGGGATCGCGATCGCGGTATTGCGCACGCTGCTTGATAACCGCATCCACTCCGTTGCCGACGTCAAGGGGGTTACCGAAACCCCGATCCTCGGCGGGATCTCCAAGGCCTCGGAATCGACGACAAAACCGCTCATCGTGCATGATGATCCGAGGAGTCCCAAGGCAGAAGCGTTCCGAGGTATTCGCACCAACCTGCAGTTCTTGAATTATGACGGAGCTCGTCGGTTCGTGATAACGAGCCCGGGGCCGGGGGAGGGCAAGACGACCACGGCCGCAAACCTCGCGATTACGCTTGCCGATGCCGGTGCCTCGGTCGCACTCGTGGACGGAGACCTGAGGCGGCCGATGGTGGCGACCATGATGGGTCTCGAAGGAGCCGTCGGCCTCACCGATGTCCTGATTGGCTCGATTGAGCTGGAAGATGTTTTGCAGCCCTGGGGTGTTGACGGGCTGACGGTGCTTCCTGCCGGACGAATTCCACCGAATCCAAGCGAGTTGCTCGGTTCAGAATCGATGGAACTGGTCATCAACACGCTCAGTGAATCATTCGACTACGTGCTCATTGATGCGCCGCCGCTACTCGCCGTGGCCGATGCCGCGGTACTTTCGCGGCACGCAACCGGTGCGATCCTCATCGCCGCTGCGAGACAGACCACGCGGCAAGAATTGACCGGCGCGATTGAACGGTTGGATGCGGTGGACAGTCGCCTACTCGGCATCATCCTCACCAAGGTGCAGGGCCGAGGTCGCAGCGGGTACGGCTATGGCACGTATGGCTACGCCTACGAACAGGACTCCGAAGTAGGCGAGGACGCTCCTATTGCACACGAGAAGGTCAAGGATCCGGTCGACGCACTCATACTGAGTAAGAAGACCCGCAAACGACAGGTGACCAGTGCATCCGCATCTTCGGTGGTGTCGGCGCAGAGCGAATTCGATTCGCTGCTCTCCGATGAGCCCGTTGCGCAGCGACCCACCGTCGCGGCACGTCGGACCCGCTGACGCGCCTTTCGAGCGCGACCTGCGAGCGAGCGAAATCTGTCGCTGAAGTTGCCGCTCGAGTCGTGCGGCATCGCGCGGGAGTCGCGCGACCTATACCGGGAAGTGCTCAGGAAAACCGCCTGAAATTCTCAATTTGCTAAGCTAGCCCAGCCACTCGCGGACATCGCGGGTAGAGGGTTGCCGTAATCGCCCCTCCGAAGGCATCGAACTAGTTGGCCATGCGAACTACTGACCGAGAGTGTTCAGCACGAACACTTGGGGCCGGTAATTGGCGATGGCAACGCACTGTCAACACACGACGCTGTCCGAAAGGAAATGCACTCCGGGTTGCTCGCGCACGCACCATCGCGCTGCAGTAATCCAGGTTAGTTCGCCTCAATCCCGCCTGAGCAGAGAAAGGTTCCAATGCCACCCGCACGGCAGATTCAACTCCGTCCGCGTCACATCGTCTGGTACTCAACGAAGAAACCACACTTCAACGCACCCACTTAGCGCACTCGCTTCTGTCCCCGGGCCCTCGTGGCCTCAATTCAGAATCGAAAGTGAGTACTTAGGTGGAGAACCTGCAACAACTCTCGGGTCCCGTCGTGGTGACCCTCATGCTCCTGTTCTTTGGAGCGAGCCTGTACATGTCCATCCG
Organism: Gulosibacter sp.; assembly: GCF_052090685.1. Lineage (NCBI taxonomy): Bacteria > Bacillati > Actinomycetota > Actinomycetes > Micrococcales > Microbacteriaceae > Gulosibacter > Gulosibacter sp. Next base: position 97,964 of record NZ_JBQDBE010000012.1, read on the forward strand.
CATCTCCAAGAAGCGGGAGAACGCCGACGGGTACATGACCGGTGGCGGCAAGATCGGCTACGGCATTTCTGCGGCATCGATGACCGCGACCTGGATCTGGGCGGCGTCAATGTACGCGTCCGCCACGTCTGGCTACACCTACGGTGTGTCCGGCCCCATTCACTATGGGCTCTGGGGTGCCCTCATGATTCTCATGATCTACCCCTTCGGCCGGCGAATCCGAAAAGTCGCGCCGCGCGCGCACACGATCGCGGAGGTCATGTTTGCGCGGCACGGCCGCTCGAGCCAGCTCATGCTCGCCGGGTCGAACATCCTCGGCAGCGTCATTAGCCTCACCTCGAATCTCATCGCTGGTGGTGCGCTGATCTCCATGCTGTCGCCGTTCACCTTCAGCCAGGGAATCATCGGCATTGCGGCGGGCGTGCTGCTCTATACGATTTGGTCGGGATTCCGCGCATCCGTCCTCACCGACTTCATGCAGGTGATCCTGATGCTCGGGGCAGTGATCATCATTATTCCGGTGGTGTTCTTCGCCGCAGGTGGCCCGGAACTCTTCGAGACGGGCAAACAAAACCTCACTCCACAGCAGCAGAATTTCTTCTCTTCGGACGCGTTCTTCAACCAGGGTGCGCCCTATATCGCGGCGGTGCTCGCATATGCGATCGGTAATCAGACGATCGCGCAGCGCCTCTTTGCGGTGCAGGAAAAGTACATCAAGAAGACCTTCGTTACCGCGACGATCGGGTACGGCGCGACGATTATCGGCATCGGGATGCTCGGTGTGATCGCCCTCTACGCGGGTATCCAGCCCATGGGCGGCGATGTGAATAACCTGATTCCGCAGATGGCGGCGACTTACCTGCCGCCGGTGCTGCTCGGGGTGTTCTTCGTGATGATCATCGGTTCACTCTCCTCGACCGCCGATGCTGACCTCACGGCGCTCGCGTCGATCATGATGACGGATGTCTATGGCCAGAACATTGCGGGCAAGAAGAACGCCAACCCGCGGGTCATGGTGATGATTGGCCGGATCACGATGATCGTTGCGATCGGAGCTGGATTGTTCTTTGCGGGATCGCAAGTGAATATCCTTGACCTGCTCGTGTTCGTGGGCGCGCTGTGGGGTGCGCTGGTGTTCCCGGTGATCGCGAGCTTCTACTGGAACCGCGTGACCAACGTGGCGTTCACCGCAGCAGTACTCACCGCACTCGCGTTCTTCTTGCCGGTGCGCTTCGAGTGGATCGCACTCACCGGTGGTGTCGCAATCATCTCCGACGTACTGGCAACCCTCGGTGCTGGCGTGGTGGTTGGGCTCATGCTCTTCGGCTTCATCGGGAAGCGTTGGGCAATCATCATCGCGTCGATCGGTACGATCGCGGTCGCACCGTTCGCGATCGGCTTCCTGCACACCTATCCCATCCTGTCGGCATCGCTCATTGCCTATTCGGTATCGACGATCGTTTGCGTGGCGATCACCGTCATGAGCAAGAAGGAACCGTTCGACTTCGCGCTTATCGCTGAGCGAACTGGTGACTTCGACACGAGTGACACCGAGGTAGTACCTGCGGCGGTGAATGCACCGAAGCAGGTGGATGCCTCGGTATCGACCCACCTCGAGGCGAATCGGGATGCCGACCGCGGCGCTACGGATCGAAACGCCGTTCGGGCAGCTCGAGGCAAAGCATCTGATTCGAATGACCTTGAAGGGAGGGCGTAATGGAGACCTTTCTCATGACCGCCTATGTAATGGTGTGGCCCGTGATTGTCGCGGGCACGCTCGCAGTGATCGTCGGAGCGTTCGTGCGCGACTGGTGGAAGGCGCGCAAGGAAGGCCGCGACATCATTTAGCGGGGAATATTGCGGGGGAGTGGGCGTTGGGATCTATTGAGTGACCATCCCCACAAAGCGAGGCAATATGGCCGAGAAGGCAACCGCATCCGAACCCATCACCATCGATATCTGGACGGATGTCGTATGCCCGTGGTGCTATGTCGGTGAGGGACGACTGCAGGAAGCCATTCGTGCCGAGAACCTCGAGGACGTTGTGCAGATCTACGCCCACTCCTTCGAACTCGACCCAAGCGCGCCGGAAATGGAGAGCGCCGAGAACAATATTGCGCACCTCGTGAAGAAGCTCTCGCGGCCGGAGGCCACGGTGCGCCAGATGGAGGAGCAGATTCAAGGTCTGGCCGGGGCGATCGACCTGCCCTATGCCACGGATCGCCCGATGGCGAATACGCGTGCCATCCACCGCCTCGTGCAGGCCGCCGCGGCGATTGGCCGGGGCAATGAACTGTTTCGGACCCTGCAGCGCGGCTACTTTACGAATGAGTTGAGCGTCTTCGACAAGGATGCGCTCGTTGCCGAAGCGGTCAAGGTCGGCCTCACGGAAGAAGTCGCCCGCGAAGCACTCAACGAGTCGAGCGTGTATGAGGATGCGGTGGCAAAGGACATTGCCCGCGCCCGCCAGCTCGGGGTGACCGGGGTTCCGTTCATGGTGTTCAACCAGAAGTATGCGGCGCCGGGCGCGATGGAAGTGGATGCCTACCGCCAGGCCCTGCGGACGTTGGTTGCGGAAGCGAGCGGTGCTGAGGCGAGCGATGCGGCGGGCGATGGCACCGGTCAGAACGGCGCGCATGGAGAGCACAATGAGTAACTCGGACGAGACTGTCGCACCGATTAACGCCATCGCAGCGGTCGACACCGTGCCGGAAGTTGCTCCAATTGCAGAAACCGAGGCACCGATCGAACTCGCAACGCTGCCCGCGCTCAACTCTCTCTTTGGCGACGCATCGGGCACAAGTTGCTCGGTCGACGGGGTCTGCGACTAGGACTCGGCCACTGAGCGTCTGCAACTTTGACGCTGCAACTGTGACTCAGCAACTGTGAGTCAGCGACTGAGACACTGCAACGGAGACCGAGACATTTAGGTTGTCGCAATAGACCGGAGGGATTTCACCCGTGCGTGCAGTAGTAATCGAATCCAAGGGCGCCGAAGCCCGCGTCGTCGAAGCTGAGGAAGCGGAGCTGCTTGACGGCGAGGCGACCGGCGAGCTGGTCGAACTCGACGTGCTCTATTCGAGCTACAACTATAAGGACGGAATGGCGCTCGCGAACCGCGGGATCCTGCGTTCCTATCCGGCAATTCCGGGCATCGACATCGTGGGCCGAGTGACTCGGTCCGATTCTTCCGACTGGGCTGTGGGTGAGGAAGTGGTGCTCAACGGGGACGGCATTGGCGAAACGCTCCGTGGTGGCTTTGCCACTCGCGCGCGCGTGCGGCCGGATGCGCTGGTGCGACTCCCCGAATCAATCAGCCCTTTTCGTGCTGCGGCAATCGGTACCGCGGGGTTCACCGCTGCGATTGCGGCGCTCAAGCTCGAAGACGTCGGGGTGGTTCCCGACAGCGGCGAGGTGCTCGTCACAGGTGCGGCCGGCGGCGTTGGATCGATTGCGATCGCGCTGCTCGCCCGCGCGGGGTATCGCGTCGTTGCCTCAAGCGGCCGAAAAGACGAGCAGGGCGAGTACCTTCGCTGGCTCGGAGCATCCGAGATCATCGATCGACGCGAGCTCTCGGACGAAGTGGGCAAGCCGCTGCAATCGGAACGCTGGGCTGGTGCGATCGACTCGGTGGGCAGCACCACCCTGGTCAACGTCCTCGCCCAAACCAAGTACGGCGGCACGGTTGCAACCTGCGGTCTGGCGCAAGGCCCCGATCTTCCCGGCACAGTCCTGCCGTACATCCTGCGCGGAGTGACGCTCACCGGTGCGAACTCGGTCTACGCGCCGCGTGATTTGCGGGAACGCGCCTGGACGACGCTCGCGGATCGGCTGGATCTGGCCAAGGTCGACGAACTGACCACGACGATTGGACTTGCGGACACCATCCCGTACGCCGAGAGAATCCTCGCGGGGCAAACCCGCGGTCGAACGGTGGTCGACGTCGACGCCTGAATAAGCGGCGGCTGAAGAGTGCGCCGCCACCAGGGCAAGCGTGAGACAGAAGTGGGGTGGCAGGTGCTGCGTACCCCCAAAGAAAAGAAAATAACGAAAAACACTCCTTAACCCCCGGGGGAGACGAGGATCTGAACCCCGGGGTGGTTGTGGTTAATGAGGGTATCGAAGCCCTTATCGATGAGGTCGTCGAGAGCGATCTTGCCGGTAATGAAGGGTTCGAGGTTGATCTTGCCCTCTTCGACGAGCTTGATCGTTTCCGGATGCGTATTGACGTAGGCGATCGTGCCACGAAGGTCGATCTCCTTGAGCACGAGCTTTTGGAAGTCGAGTTCTCCCTTGTGGCTCCAGATCGACACGATGGTGAGCACACCGCCGGGGCGAAGCGCATCCATGAGCGTGTCGACGACGACCTGCACACTCGTGCACTCGAACGCAACATCGGCGCCACGATCGTCGGTGAGTTTACGAACTTCCGCGGCGACGTCCACCTGGGTCGGGTCAAAGACGTGATCGGCAACGCCCGCATCCAGCGCCTTCTGACGGCGCAGCTCGCTGAGCTCGGACATAATCACCGTTGCCCCAATGCCCTTGAGGACAGCCGCGGTGAGGAGCCCAATGGGGCCAGCGCCACCGACGATCGCAACGTCACCTGCCTTTGCGCCCGAGCGCTCAACAGCGTGAGCACCCACAGAGAGCGGCTCAATCACTGCGGCTTCGTCGAGTGGAATGGACTTGTCGATCTTGTGCACCCAGCGGCGCCGAACCACGATCTTCTCGGCGAGGCCACCACCGCGGCCACCAAGCCCGATGAAGTTCATATTGGGCGAGATGTGATAATCGGTGCTCTCGGGACCGGTGTCGACGTCATCGCTGATGATGTAGGGCTCCACGACGACGTGATCGCCAACCTCGAGGTCCGTGATGCCTTCGCCGATTTCGTAGATAACGCCGGACATTTCATGGCCGAGGGTGACCGGGGCGGACTCTCCCGAGATTGGATGCGGGTGTCCCTGCGGCGGGACGAAATTTGCGCCGTCCATGTACTCGTGGAGGTCGGTGCCACAAATTCCGCACCAGGCGACATTGATGCCTACCGTGCCGGGTTCAACGGTGGGTTCGTCAATGTCTTCAATACGGATGTCTTCTTTACCGTAGTAGCGTGCTGCCCTCATCGTGTGCTCCTTAGATTCGGAATCGAATTGGTGACGTGGCGCACCGCTGTGTACGGCGCATCCACGCCCATTACGGAATGTAGACCTTGAGTTTGTTAATCAACTCGGCGCGTGTGCGTGACGGTATGACGACGATTATCGCGTGAGTGACGGCTGATTTTCGGTCGCCCGGTCGTGCGCTACATCCCCACCCAAGTCGGCACCGCGACGACCAGCCAAGCCGCACCGGGGCCGACGAGACACATTGTGCCCGCGTACTTGAGCATCCCGCTGTAGTACTTGTCGCGCACATCGCCGTCGACATTGGCGAGGAGCATTGCGCCGTTGGTCGAGAACGGGCTGATATCGACGATGGTCGCGGCGATTGCGAGTGCGGCGACAAAGCCACCGACGTGCACGTCTCCGGATGCGATGAAGGGCCCGGCGAGGGACATCACCACGCCAATGATGCCGAGCGATGATGCGAGCGCGGAGACGAATCCGGCCATGTAGAACAGGAGCAGCGCCGCGATCAGTGGGATGCCGATGCTCGCGATGCCATTCGAGACCCAGTCGACGGTTCCTGCCTCTTCGAGCATGTGGATGTAGGTGAGCACACCGGTAATGAGGACGACCACCGACCAGGAGACTTTGGCGAGTGCCGCTTTACCGGCGCTCGGGCTGACGATTGCGAGCACCACGCCGAGCGCCATCGTGATCACACCGATGTCGAGACCAAACCCGATCACCAAGATTGCCATGACGGCGAGCAGGATGAGGGTGAAGAGCTGCATGCCGTTGAGCTTCACATTGACGGTGCCCTCTTCGACTTCGGCATCGGCTTCGGTCCGCGGACCGGGGCGACGGTGCATGATGAGGTAGGTGATCGCCGCGAACACTAGATTGAAAATGAAGGGTGCGAGGAAGAGGCTCAACGGGTCGTTTTCGAATCCCATGCCGTTGAGCTCGTTCGAAATGAAGACGCCGTAGACGCTCAGTGGGGAGAACGCGCCCGCGAGCGCACCGTGCACGACGAGGAGCCCGGTCATGAACTGGTTCACGCCGTTTCGTCGGGCGAAGCGTAGCGCGAGCGGCGCGATGATGGCCACGGCGAAGAGCGCACCGAAGGCGATGAGGATTGCGGTGAGGAAGAAGAATACCCAGGGCGCGATCGCGAGTTTGCCGCGTACAAGTTTCAGTGACCATCGCACCAGAACATCGATCGCGCCGTTATTCTGCGCGAATCCGAAGAGGTAGGTGAGCCCGACGAGTGTCACGAAGAGGTCGATCGGGAAGCCGATGAGGGCATCGTCGAGTCTCAGCCCAAGGACTCCGACACCCAAGACCGCGGCGGCAAGGAAGCCGAGGAATCCCATGTTGACGTCCCGCCAGGTGGCGATGATGAACATGAGGGCGAGCAGGATGAGCGAGATTATCTCGGGCGTCATGGGACTCCTGACGTGGATGCGGATCGAACCGGCTGCAAAATGGAGCGTTCCAGAAGTGGTCGCGTGTTCCGTAGTGAGCCGGGTAATAACTTAGTCGTCTTTTCGACAGGTGTCGGGAGTATTTAGGGATGGTGTATTGACAGGCTCAGCATTCGCAATACATCCGTGCCGGATAGCCGGGGCCGCGTTCGGTGACAAGGCGTGTGAGGTCGATGCCGAGATAGGGGTTCATCGATTCAATGCGAATCGTCGACCACGTGTATTCGAGTTTCAAATTCGTCTTCGTGCCGGGCACGGTCAGCCTCGTTGGCTTTTCGCCAAGGTCTTCGACTCGGATGCTCGGCCAGGGTCGCTGCCAGTCGCCGATAAAGTCTCGATCGCTCAAGGCTTCGTCAAGGTTTGCCTGGAGCACATCGGTCTCCGCCGGCTCGATCGTCGCCGTAACTCGGCCAACGCCCAAGCTTGCTTGGAATCCTAGACGCATGAGTTGCTACGCGAGCCGCCAATGCGCATCCTGATCGTCGGAACCGGAATCGCGGGCCCGACCCTCGCGTACTGGCTGGTGCGCGCCGGCCACGAGTGCACGATTATCGAGCGCGCCCCGCAGTTGCGACAGGGCGGTTATCTCATCGACTTCTGGGGCGCCGGGTTCGACGTGGCTGAACGGATGGGGATCGTTCCGAGGCTCATGGAGGTCGGCTATCAGGTGCGCGAACTGCGCGAACTGGATGCGCGGGGTCGCGCGACCGCGCGCATGGACCCGGGCAAAGCCATCGCCGGTACCAACGGAAGATTCGTGAGCCTCGCGCGTGCTGACCTCGCAAAAGCGATCTTCGACGCATCCGCAAATCACGTGGAAACGGTTTTCGGGGATACCGTCACATCACTGTCCGAAGACGGCGAGCGGGTGCGGGTCGAATTCGAGTGCGGCCCCGAACGCGAGTTCGACCTCGTGGTCGGCGCAGATGGGCTCCACTCGCGAGTGCGAAAGCTCACGTTCGGCGAGAATCCGGCATTCCTTCGACCGATGGGCATCGCCGTGGCCTCGTTCGATATCGAGGGATACGAACCACGCACTCCGCTTGTTGGCGTCACGCATACCGAAGTTGGGGCGCAGCTACTGCGATTCACGCTACGTGACGGCGCGACGATGTTCGCGCTGACCTTTGCCCACGACAGCGATCTGCCGACGAACGATCCCGCACGCGGCATCGAGTTTCTTCGCGAACGGCTCGGGTGGATGCGCGGCGAAACTCCAGCAGTCCTGGCGCGGCTTCCCGAGGCGCGCACGTTCTACCTCGATCACGCGAGTCAGGTGCGGTTGCCGAGTTGGTCTCGCGGGCGGATTGCGCTGGTCGGGGATGCGGGCGCCTGCCCATCACTCTTGGCCGGACAGGGCTCGGCGCTCGCGATGACAGAGGCGTACATCCTCGCTCATGCCTTGAGCCAGGGTGCCGAAGTGAGCACAGCGCTCGAGCGATATGAGCAACAGCTCTTCAAATTTGTGCGAGCGAAGCAGAATGCGGCGACGCGCATGGGCATCGCGTTCGCGCCGCGAAACCGAGCACAACTATGGGCACGAAATACCGCGATCCGGATCGCGGGGCTGCCGCTTGTCGCCGACCTGGCGGTGCGGCGAGGTCTCGTCGACCGGATTGCGCTTCCCGATTGGCCGCATCCGGTCGATTGACGCCGGGCGCCGCATCCGATCGCAGCATCCGACCGCCGCAAGCGATCGCGTGCAGTCATCGCCGCAACTGATCGCGTGCTGGCGGCGCCGAAGTCAGTTGCTGAGCATCCCCGCCGCCGGAACCGCAGCATTCACTCGTTCGGCCGCGCGTTCTCCGCTGCGGAGTGCGCCTTCCATGAGGCCGCCGTACTCCGGGTCCGCGTATTCGCCAGCGAAATACACGTCGCCAACCGGAGCCTCGAGTGCAGCGGAATCTTCCGTTGAGAACGCTGGTGAATGCGCCGAGTAGGTGCCGAGCGAAAATGGGTTGTCTGCCCACACCGTAACGACCGCTCCGTCGGCGATGCTGCGGTCCTCGCGCAGGTTGCGGACATTCTGCAACCAGTCGCTCGGATCAACCTCAACCCCCGCTTCTGTGATGGCTTCCTTCGTGCCAATAAACCCGTTGAGCACCGGCGGTACCGAATCCGTGGCATCGATCGCGGTCCACGTCCAGTATCGTCCTGCCACCGACATCATTGCCGAGGTCTCGGGAATCGACGTGAGTGGGGCATGCATTTTGGCTGCGTGCCCCTGAACCACACCGCGCATCGCCTGTTGGCGCGCATCCGTGGTGGGAGCATCCACGAGCGCCGAACGAAGCACCCCGATGGGTACGGCCACCACGGCCGCGTCGAACTGCTCGGTCCCAGCATCCGTAGCGACTTCGACTCCGCCGCCGGGAACCTGGGTCACTCGGTTCACCCTCGTTTCGTAGCGAATCACCTCGCCCACACGGGCCGCCAGCGAGTGGGCGAGTGACTGATTGCCACCGGCAATGCGATAGCTTTTCAGCGGTTTGAAGGACGCCACGTGATGAAGTGCAGCCGTGGTCACCTCGGAAGCCTTGACGGCAGTGGAAATCTCGATCCGTGACCGGAACGCATCCACGAGTGCCGGCGCCGCATCGAGTTCCTGCAGCACATTTTCTGCCGTTGCGTCCGGCCCCAATGTCGAAACGAGCTCCGCTGCGATCGAGCCCAGGGCAGTGATATCTGCGGCAGTCACGCCGGGCACATCCTGTGGCTCGCGGATGTAGTAGCTCATGCCGGTCTCGACGAGTCGCAACCCAAACTCTTCCGTGAGCTCTCGCATCCGGTAGTAGTCGGGCAATACGAATTCGGCGCCGCGTTCGATCGTGTGCTCGCCGAATTCACTCTCGAGTGTTTCGGACCACACGCGACCGCCAACACGCTCACGTGCTTCAAACACCGTGATCTCGTGGCCGAGGTCAACGAGACGATTTGCCGCAGCAAGTCCCGCATAGCCCGCACCAATAATTGCTACTCGAGTCATAAGAAATCGCTCCTTCGCGCCGTCCGTACGTCATTGTTCGAAAAGACTATGACCTCATCGAGATGCCCTGTACCGTCTTCCAAAACGAACTTTTGCGACTTGGTCATACTCCAAGACGACACCGGAGGAGTGAAGAGTGGCACCGATGACTGTGGGAGACCTCATCGCCATGCAACAGCTTGGCTGCGAGGCCATCGCGGGGCAGGACGGTTGGGGCGCCGCCATTTCTTGGGCGCACGTGTGCGAACTTCCCGATCCGTGGAATTGGTTGGCTCCTGGCGAGCTCCTGATGACCACGGGGATGTGCATCCCCGCCGATACGGCAAAGCAAGTTGATTTCGTTGGACACATGTCGAGAAGCGGCGTTCCCGGAATGATCATCGGTGACGATCAGAAAGCGCCGCCGCTGTCGGCGGCGATGCTTGAGACTGCCGATGCCGCAGATTTCCCGATATTGCTGATGTCCCACGCCGTCCCCTTCACGGCGATTGCCCGAACCGTGGCGGCGGCCGATCAGCACGACCACTTCAGCCGCCAGGCACGGCTCAGTCGCCTCTATGAAGTCGCCCGATCGGCAACAGATTTTGAGTCCGCGCTGCTCGACCGACTCTCGGGTGAATTGGGGCTGCGCTTGCACATCGTCGATGTGCAGTATCGGACCGACATTATGCGTGGCGAACACCAGCTTGCTGAGGAAATCCGCACCGCGCTGTGTGATGAAGTCGCAGGGAAGCTCGAGCGGCTCCCGGCCAGAATCGCGATCGATGTTGACGAGAAACGCGCTGCGACCGCCTTTTCGATTGCCTCCCGTCGGCCATGCATGCTCGTGCTCGAAAGCGACCAAGACGTTGTCTTGGATGCGTTTGTGCTCTTGCACGTGCAGAACATGGTCGGTGTCGAGGTGGACAGGCTGACGCAACAGCGCGAACTCGAGGATGACAAGCGCGAATCGTTGTTTCTGCAGTTAATTGACGGTGCGATCGGGGCGGATGCGGCGACCCCTCGCCTCGAAGAAGCGGACCTTGCGGGCACCGAATGGAGCGTCGTCGGCTGCAGCAGTCTCGAACTGGCTGCGCATCGCACCATCCTTGGTGACGCGCGGATACCGCTTTTGGCCTGTGTCCTTGCCGATGAGGGGTTTGTGCTGGTCGCGACTGCGAGCCTGACCGCGGTGACCGAGGCAATTGGTTCGGTCGCCACACACCTGGGTGTTTCGTCACCGACTTCGGCCGTGCAGAATATTCCGGATGCGGTGCGACAGGCCCGCTGGGCACTCGACACGGCGCGGAGCTCGCGCTTGCCCGTGGCCGAATACTCCACGGCAGCACCGCTGTTTTTGCCGCGAACAATCAGCGAGGTGCACCTCGCGACCCGGACCGTTCTGGGGGAGCTCTTGGACTATGACGGCGCGCACGATGCAAGCCTGATCGCCACGCTCGAGGCCTATCTCAGCGAAGATCGCAGTTGGACGAAGACCGCCGCGACCTTGCAAATACACCGGCAGACTCTCGCGTATCGACTCAAGAAAATCGAAACGCTCACCGGCCGAAGCACGAAAAGTTCGCGGGATATCGCCATGTTCTGGATGGCGCTCAAAGCCTTGCGGATTGGGCAGTCCGGAATTATTTAGCGCTTCAGCCTCGGTTTCGGTGCCAGTTTCGCGATCACCGAGAGGAAATTTGGCGTGTAATCATCGAGCACCTCGGTGATCCGATTCAGGTCGAGCTTGCCCATGTGAACGTGCTCACACAGTCGTAGCCACCCCTCACCTGTCGCGGCGGTGAGCGCAGACGCGACACTCGCATTCACGACGCTGCCGGCCACCGGGATCAACTTAATGAAGCTGCGTGCCAACGCCTGACCGGTGACCTGCGCACTGAGCTGGGCGAGCGTGGAGACCGAGAGCATCGTTTTCAACTCAAGGTCGTAGATCGTCGCGAGCCGTCCCATCATCGTCATTTGGATCGGCGCCAGGGCCACCGCATCCGTAACCGGAATCGGGACCGCTGCGGCCGCTGCTGCCGCTGCCGACGCCGCCACGATGACAGGCCGCGCCATTTCCCGCTTCCACTGAAGGTTGAGTTGCTGCGCAATGCGAAAGGCATCCTTCTCGTTTTCTGGCGACAACTTCAGGGTTTCGGCCACGAGATCACCGAGCCCATGCCCCTCGCCCTTTCCGTGATTGTCCTGCGTTGACGTGAGGATGACGTCTCTGATCGGCAAGTGAATCGGCTGGCCGTCCACGTGCGGGTTCTCGAGCCAATCGCGGAACTCCTCGGTGTTCTTCGGCGCGGAGTAGTTCCGTGTGACCGGATTCCGCGTCCAATTCACCTTGGTGAGGACCACAATGACCGGCAGCCCCGCCGCATCCAATTCCCGAATCATCTCGATATCAGGCTTGGTGAGGCGGTCCGCATTCGACAACACGCAGTACCACACCACCGAAATCTGCTCATTGGCGGGACGCTGCGACACGGTATGGAGGTGCTGGCGGAGTGTCTCCGCGGGGGAGAGCTGCGAGCCGATTTCGAACCCCTCGAAGTCCCAAATGCCGAGAGAATCGTCATGGTAGTAGTGGACGCCGCTTGTGACGGGCAGCCCCTTACCCACTTTGGCTAGGTCACGACCGAACACCGCGTTCACGAGCGAAGATTTACCGACGCCCGTGTTACCGACGATCGCGAGATTGAAGCGGCCATAGTGACTTCGCGCCTTTGTCGTTGCTTCGAAAAATGGCGAGCTATCGACCTGCGGTGCGTCTTTCCGTTGCGGATCAGACGGGGTGGAATTCATCGGTCGCCTCCTAGTCTGGGGATCGCTATTGAACGGTTCCAATACCGACGACTGGTACCTCTGAGAAGTTAACCACCGATCTTGCCGCGAATCTGTGGATGCGATGCCACCGGCGATCGCAAAGATTGCGATTGCCGCGGACTTGCATTCCGAAAAGGGCGGAGCGGCTGGTACTTGTGTAGTCCTATATGTGCGCAGTAGGATATGGGTATGGAGTTGAAACACGCAATCCTGGGGCTGCTGTCCATCCAGCCAATGAGTGGCTACGACCTCGGGCGTGCGTTCGCGAGCTCGGTGGCGCACTTCTGGCACGCGGACCAATCCCAGATCTATCGCACCCTCGACCGACTCGCCGAGGCCGGGGCGATCGACACCGAGGTGATTGCGCAGCAGGACAAGCCCGATCGAAAGGTGCATTCCCTCACCGCACTCGGCTACGAACAGCTCGATACCTGGCTCGCGAGTCCGATCGAAGTTGCGAAAACGAAGGACCCGCTGCTCGCGCGGCTCTTCTTCGTGGATCGTCTCGGGCGGCAGGAGGCGCTGCGCATCCTCGACGACTATGAAGCCCTGGTTCGTGAGCAACAGGCGCAACTGCAGCGCATCCCCGCCATCGATCAGAGCGATGTCGCCGGCGTGCTTCGATCCGCCACCCTCCGATACGGCATCACCGGCGCAGAAATGGAACTCGTCTGGCTTCAAGAAACCCGCGACCGGCTCGAAGCGCTCTGACGCGTCAAGCCTGCCGAGAACTAGTCGCGTCAACCACCCGAAACAGCGTCAAGCACCCTCAGGCAACGCGAATAGGTAAGGCGAATCGTCATGAACGCATCCCAGCCCTCGATCTCCCAACCCGAGCATCCGCTCGATCTCGACCCGCGCATCCTCGAACACGGCCCAAAGACCGGTGAAACCATCTTGTTTCTGCACGGCGGGAATATGGCTGGCTGGACCTGGTACGGCCAAGTCGGTCGACTGCCGGACCGGCACATTCTCACCCCGGACATGCCCGGCTACGGCAGCCGAACCGACGAGCAGTGGGTGAGTGCCGCGGCGACCGCCGACGACATTGCCGAGCTGATTCGAGACCGTGCACTGGACAGGAAAGCACATGTGGTCGGGCTTTCTCTTGGCGGATTCGTTGCCGTGCAACTGCTTCATCGGCATCCCGAGCTCGTGCGTTCCTGCATTGTGAGCGGATCGGCGCTCACCGGATACTCGCGCTTCGAGCGGGCGACGGTGCGGATGCAATTGCCGCTGTGGCGACAGCGCTGGTATTGGGCGGCGCAGGCTGCGCTGTTCCAAATCCCCGCCGATTCGCGGAAGCTCTTCGCTGGAGACGGTTCTTCGCCGAGTGCCGAGACGAACCGGGCGATGGCCCGAGACATCCTTCATGGCGGGCTACCCGCGGGAGGATTTCGCTATCCGGGGCCGCTCCTCGCCGTCGCGGGCGAGCGTGATACCCCTTCGGTGCGTGCGGCATTTCCGGCCCTGCGTGCTGCGCTGCCGCAAACGCGAACCTGGGTAGTGCCGAAGATGCACCACGCCTGGAATGCGGAGGACCCGGAACTCTTCACCGAAATGGTGACGAAATTTGCGGATAGCGGCGAGTGGGAATGGGCGGAGTAGGCGGCGCAATTTTGGCAGGGGCGCGATTCGCTCACGTTCAGGTGACGGCTGCGCGCAACTGAAACACTAAACGCATGTCGAAAGGTGGAAGGACCCAAGCTGCACGGATCGTGCTTGTTGCGCTATCGGCAGTCGGTGCCATTGCGGTGCTCGCCTTGGTTGGATCCATCGTGCTTTCCGGCGACCTGAAAAGTGTGCTGCGGATGATCGCACTCATTGCGGCTGCGGGCGCCGCAATCCTCGGGATCACATTCGCGTTCGTCGGTGGGCGACGACGATAGCAGCCCGTGTGGCGGCGCTATGTCGGAGGATGCGGATGGTTGAGTCGAGTGTGTGCGAGGGCTTCGGCGGGCAGCGGCCCGCAGCGGAACGCCGTGTGGGCGGGCTGCCCTGGGTCTGGGGTGCGCCGGTTGCGGCGACGCTGCCGTTCGAGTTGCGGGGCCGGGCCGGGGCGGATGCGCGGCTCGTCACCCGCTCGGTCGTCGCGAGAGCGGATGCTGCGGCCGTGTATCGGTGGCTCACACAGCTTCGCCGGGCGCCCTATAGCTACGACTGGATCGATAATTTCGGGATACCGAGCCCGCGGGAGTTCGATCCGCGGTTTGAGAACCTCGAAGTCGGGCAGACCGTCATGACCATATTTACGCTCGTTCATTTTGAGCCGGGGGAGTCGTTGACGCTCGAGATGAAGTCCGGCTGGCCCACTCGTCTTTTTGGCCCGTTGCTCGTGCGCTATTGGGTCACGAAGGTGGATGCGTCGCATTCGCGGCTGACCGCGGCGATGTGGCTGCTGGCCTCGCGAACGCGACTTGATCGCATCCGGCAATACCTGCTCGCCTGGGGTGACCTGATCATGATGCGGAAGCAACTGCGGGTGCTCGGGGCGCTCGCGGAAGGTGACCAGCGGCGGGGTAGCGCCTCAGTGAGGTCTGTTGGGATCTCACCTCGGTCGGGCGCTAATGGTTGAAGCGCCGCATCTCCTGTGCGAGCTGCGGATTCGATTGGTCGAGTTCGCCCGTGACCCGCTCGATGATGTGCGGCTGTTTATTTTGGCTGAGCTTTGCCCGCGCATCGAAGCGGGATACGCGCATCCGGAGCCCCACCGCGCCGCGCGCGAGGTTCCGGCTCCACTGCTCGTCCTCGTCGAGGCTGCGGCCTTCGGGAAAGGGCTGCTCAAGGTAGTCGGTCAGCTGCGAGAGCGCCTCGTAGGTTTCCTCTTTGTCGAGCAGTTCCGGGACGCCGTAGAGGTGGGCCGTCACGTGGTTCCACGTGGCGGCGAGCTGCCCGGGGTCGTACCAGCTCGCGGACACGTAGTCGTGCGGACCTTGAATGATTACGAGCACCTCGTGCTGACCGATCTCGTGGTTTCGCTCATCCGGCCGACCAAAGTGCGACAGGATGGTGAAGTCTGCTGCCTCCTCGTCCACCATCACCGGATAGTGCGAGGCCACGAGGCCCTTCGAGGTGGCGGATACGAAGGTCGCCCACGGATGCTCACGAATGAGTCGCTTCACCTCTTCGGGATCGGTCAGCAAAAAGTGTGGCGTGTGCTTCATGACTCGAGGTAAGCCGTTTTCAAGTGTTTTCGCAATCAGGTATTGCGGGCAGTCTATTTTCGTCCTTGCGGTAGGCGGGGAAGAAGTCACTGAGCCCGCCGACTCGCTCGTCGTGTTCGACTTCCCACTTCGCGCAGAGCCGACCGTATTCAATCGGGTTTACGACCACGCGACAGGTCGCGAATTCGCTGTTGGTGGTCGTGAACCCAGCTTTGAAATGACGAAGCGATTCCTGCATGCCACCGCCGAGCACATAATTGCTGTCACCGCGGGTGTGTGCCCATTCGAGTACGTCGTCAAAGATAAGCACTTGTGGGACCTTGTGATAATACTGGGCGTCTGTCGCCCCGTAGAGATATTCCACCGTTCCGTCAATTTCAGTGACAAAATGCGCCCCGGCAAGTTCATCATTCATTTTAAGGATCCACAACGAGCAATTCTCTTTTACCGTATCGCGGAGATTATAGAAATACTCCGCTGAATAGCGATAGTCAGGATGCGCTCCCAATCGTTCCATTGTTTCGGAATAGATCCGGTAAAACGCATCAAGATATCGCCAGTTCTCATCAATATCGGAATGGTGGCCTTCGGTTCTCGCTTTCCGGATGTTCCGCTGGTGGTTCTTGCGCATCCCAGCGCGGATCTCCTCGAGGGGTTTGTTGAGCGGAATCC
Source organism: Gulosibacter sp. (assembly GCF_052090685.1). NCBI lineage: Bacteria > Bacillati > Actinomycetota > Actinomycetes > Micrococcales > Microbacteriaceae > Gulosibacter > Gulosibacter sp. The sequence continues at coordinate 114,195 of NZ_JBQDBE010000012.1, forward strand.
AATAAATGGGCGTGTGGCGGACTATTCCGGCAACATCGGAAAATGCTTCGAAGTGCGAGACAAATAGCGGATGTGACCGAAGGAACAACGACACCACATTTCGGTCCCGGAGGTCGGCGAGCAGCGCGCGGATTGCCTCGTGTCGCCACTCCATACTGGCGTTTTCGCTCCACACCGGAGAAGCGAGATCGGAGGGGGAGGTGGCATCGAAGAATCCCTCGTCGAGTGGTTTCAGGATCAGCGGAATCAGTAATCGCTGATCACCTTCGGTGACTACAAGAAGTTGAGTTTCGGTACCGAGAAACTTATCCTGAGCGGCGTGATATTCTGCCGTATGCCAAATATCATGCCGAATTCCAGACAGGAATAATTGCCATTTAGGATTGTCTGAATCCAAGAGTTGAACTTGCATCGATGCACAGCTTTGCTCGAAGTAATAGATCTGGTAACTGTACGCCCGAGCGAAACAATAAACTTACCTTTTAGCGCAAGGATGCCGTACCTCAGCCGGCTTCCCAGGCTACTTCTTGAAGAGCATCCCAAATAACCCGCGAGTGACCTCGCGAACGACGGTCTTGGTCGCGCCCGATCCGAGCACCTTCTCGACTGTCGACTTGCCCTTCTTTGTGGTCTTCTTTGCCGACGTCGTCGACTTTGGTTTTTCTTCCCGCTTCTCGGCGGCAGCCTCTTCGGCTTCCTTCTTCGCAGCCTCGGCTGACTCGTTCATTTTCTTCGCGAGGATTTCGTGTGCCGATTCCGGATCGATTGGAGTGCCGTACTTGTTGAGGAGCGGTGAAGCGGCAACGGCTCGCTGAATCTCCGCCTCGACAGTCGGGTCCATCGAACCCTGTGGGGCACGCATCCGAACCCAAGCAACCGGTGACGGCGCGCCCTTTTCATTCATGACCGTGACAATCGCTTCACCCGTCGCGAGTTGCGTCAAGGTGTCTTCGAGGTCGTAACCCGAATTGGGATAGGTACGAACGGTCGCGCGCAGCGCTTTCGCATCATCCGGTGTGTGCGCCCGCAACTGGTGCTGCACGCGCGAGCCGAGCTGCCCCAGCACATCGTTCGGCACATCCTTCGGCGTTTGGGTGACAAAGAAGATACCGACGCCCTTCGAGCGAATGAGTCGGACGGTCTGCACGATCTGTGACACGAAGTCTTTGGATGCGCCGTTAAACAGCAGGTGCGCTTCGTCGAAGAAGAACACCAGCTTGGGTTTGTCGAGATCGCCCACCTCGGGGAGCGTGGCAAAAAGATCCGCGAGCAGCCACATCAGGAACGTCGAAAACACCTCGGGTTGCTGGGCAACTCCGGGGAGCTCGAGGAGGGAGACGATGCCGCGACCGTCATCCGCGAGCCGCAGAAACTCGTTCGTGTCGATCTCTGGTTCACCGAAAAACACATCCGCACCGGCCGCCGCGAAGGTGGTGAGTTCGCGCAGAATTACGCCCGCGGTCTGCTTTGACACCCCGCCGATGCCTTCGAGTTCGGGCTTACCCTCATCGGAAGTCAGGTACTGCAGCACCGAGCGCAGGTCCGTCAGGTCGACGAGCGGCAACCCCGCTTCGTCGGCGTAGTGGAACACGAGCGCGAGGACCGACTCTTGCGTGGCGTTGAGCCCGAGCACCTTCGCGAGCATGAGCGGGCCGAAACTCGTCACCGTCGCTCGAATGGGCACTCCGTGGCCACGGCCGCCCAGGTTGTAGAACTCGGTCGGCACCGACTGCGCCTGCCAGTCCTGGCCGATGCCTCGGGTGCGTTCGAGCAGCTTTTCGTTCGATTCACCGGGTGTTGCGACACCCGAAAGATCGCCCTTGATATCGGCGGCGAAGACCGGGACGCCCGCTGTCGAGAGCTGCTCGAGCATGACCTGCAGCGTCTTGGTCTTACCGGTGCCGGTCGCTCCGGCCACGAGGCCGTGTCGGTTCGTCATCGCGAGTGGGATGCGTACGGGCACGTCGGCGCGTGCCTCGCCGTTGACGAGCGCGCCGAGCTCGAGTGCGGGCGAGTCGAAGGCGTAGCCTTCGCGGATTATGGCGACCTGCTCTTCGTCGAGCGGCCCGGTTGGTGGTGGGGTGTCGGCGGGGGCTTCGGGCTCTGCCGGTGTTGTGCCTGCTGCTGTGGATGCTGCTGCTGAGTCGGGTGCGGAAGTCTCAGTTACGGCTGCGGTTTCCGGCTCAGTTCCGGTGGCCGCGGCTGCCGTGGTTTCGGCCTCGGCAGCTTGGGCGGCAGCAAGATCTGCCTCTGCCTTTGCGAGAGCGGCTTTTGCGGCGGCGACAGCGTCTTCGTGCTCATTCGACATGGGCAACAGCATACGACCCGCGAGTTTGCTGCGGCTCCAGTTTCGGATGCGGACCGGCAGGAGTTCGACGCTCGTGCGTGAGAGTTTTGAGACTTTTGGTGCATTTCATTGGTGAATAGCTGCGCAGGTGGTGAGTGCATAGTTGAATCGAGAAGACTCCGCGCCGCATTCGAGTCGTGAGCTGTCGTTCAATAAAGTAGGAGTCTTCAAATATGACCGGTGAGGAACTCTCGATCGTCATCATCTTCGTGCTTGGCTTCGCCGTGTTGCTGTACTTCATCTATATCCGGCCAGCAGTCAAGAAACGTGCCAATCGTGCGAAAGTCGCGGCACGCGCAGCCACCGAACGGGGTGCGCGATCGGCCCAATACGGCTCGCCGGGCGAACAGGCTGCGACCGTGCCACATGGTTCGACTGGTGCAACCACACTGGCACTGCATCCTGCCGAGCGCGACCGACTCGTCGGGCTTGGCGCGCAGTTGAGGCCGAATAACGACTGGCGAGCGCTCGGCAGCGTGGCGGAAGTGACGTATGGGTTGAATCTTGCGGCGATGTCTTGGGTTGGCGACCCCTCGACATTCCAGGCGCGTAGCGAACATTGGGATCTCGCGCTCACGATTCCATTCGCCGGACGGCACGGGGTGCCCTGGGACGACTACCCGGGCTATAACCCCGAGGAGCACGCGGTGATTCTGGTCGACTGGTGGGGCGTCCACGACCGCTCTTCGCTGTTGGACCAGCTCTTCTGGCTGTTTGGGGGCGGGCACCGGCGTGAATTTGATGAGGAGCGAATCGCAGTGCTGACGAATGATGCTGTGGCGTTGGATGAGTGGGAAGCCACGCTCCGCCGACAGGCTCCGATAAGTGAGTCTGCCGCTGAGACCCTCTGGCGTGTGCAACGATTTCGCGCCAACGATCGCAATTGTATGAACGTTGACTTCCTCGCCTGGGATTTCTTTCGGTTTGCGATGCTGACGCGAATTGGCGTCGGTCTTGGTTATTTGACGACTGAGGAGGGGCTCGATTTTCTGCGTCTCATCGGTGAGCCGATGCGCACGACGTATTCGAGTTGGGCGGATGCGGGCGAGCACTTCCGTATCGGACGTTGGATGTGGTATTCGGTTGGTGGCGAGAAGGAGCGGGCGACGGATGTTCAGGATGTTGCGCGTCAACAACAGCTCATCGCGTCGGACTCGCCCTGGTCCTTCGTGCCCTGGAACATGGCGCTCGAGCACGATCGCGGGTTATTTGCAAAGGCGCTTGTGGAACAAGAACTCATCGTTCGAGATGAGTCGCGTGGGGAAGAGGAATTCCTCAATGAAGCGGCCGAGTTGCTGCGGAATCCTGCCCTGACCTGGCGCGAGTTGCGGATGGAGATCGAGGCTGACGTTTCGTAGGAGGGTCGGCAGGCGAGGATGACGTCGGTCCCGGAACCCGAGGGTGCAGCTCGGATTGCGATGGGATTACGAACAGTGATGAGGTCGCGCGAAGGAAACTACGTGACCGTTCCTCGTAGACCGCTAGCGCAGTGAGTCAGATTTCAGTGTTGGAATGCTGGTTTCGGAACGCGGGCGGTTCACCAAGCTCCTGACGCAATTGACTGAGGCGCGCATATGCCGTCTCGCGGTACTTGAGCAGCTCGGGCACCGCGTCCTGATCAATGGGGAGGAGCCCGGAACCGGTCTTTACGCCGAGGTTCCCGCTGGATATCGCCTCTCGCACTGGTTCAGGCATCGCAAATCGAGAGCCGAACTCGCGCTCAAGGGTCTCGTAGGAGCCCGCATAAACATCGAGTCCCGCCATGTCGCCGATCGCGAACGGGCCGAAGAACGCCAACCGGAACCCAAAGCATGAGCTGACCACTGCATCCACCTCGGCGGGGCTCGCAAGGCCCTCCTCGACAATGCGCGCGGCCTCTGCATAGAGGGCGAATTGCAATCGGTTCGACACAAAGCCGGCGCTGTCGCTGACTCGCGTGGCCACCTTGCCGAGTGAATCAATTAACCGCGTCGAGGCAGAAAGTACCGCTTCGTCAGCGTGTGGCCCGGGAATTATCTCGACGCCGGGAATGAAAGGCGCGGGGTTCATCCAATGAACGCCGAGGAAACGCTGCGGATGATCAACGAACTCGCTGAGTTCACGAATTGGGATGCTGGAAGTATTGGAGCCAATGACCGCATCTGCGGGCGCGCCAGCCGAGATGGCTTCGAGCGTCGCCTGCTTGATTGCGATGCGCTCTGGGACGGCCTCGGCAACGTACGCCGTGTCCGAGAGGGCGGCCTCATAGGACTCTGCCACCACGAGGTTCTCTGCCAGCACGGCCGCAGCATCTGCGGGAAATAGGCCGGCACCGGCATAGGCCTCACCTTCGCGTAGGAGTCGCTCGCGCGAAGCCTGGGTGCGCTCGACGTTGATGTCGGCAAGTCGAACCCGGTGCCCGTGCAAGGCAAGTACCTGGGCAATGCCACCGCCCATATAGCCGGTGCCAATGACGGCACATTCGAGAGGGGACTCAGAATCCAGCGCGGCAGAAATAATCCGGAAACTCATTGCAAAACCTTTCTGGCACGGAGCCGAGGTAGCGGGGCTACTAG